>NZ_JAUBOJ010000279.1:0-10255 GCF_036700185.1 Microcoleus sp. BM001215392
ATAAGTTATTAGTTATAATCTTATATTCACTGCGGTCATGCTTCGCCCCTACAAATATATTTGCTAAAACCAGATGCACCCGTATCAGGTGCGTCGCCCGCTCGATTGTCGATTGGATTGAGGGATTTTCTGTGGCGACGCACCCTACAAATACTAATGACTAATGACTACTGACTACTGACTAATGACTAATCTCAATTTTTCACCTGCAAATTTTCAATATCCTTAGCGGGTACGCCCAAACCGCGCAAGATAGTAAAAGCAATGATTCGATATCCCGAGGGATTCGGGTGAACTCCATCGGCTGCTAACAAATTTAGAGTTTTTCCGGCGTGTTTTTGATAGGTGCCGATTACTTCCCGAAATGGCGCATTCAAATCGATAAACAAGCACTGATTTTGCTTGGCAATTTCTCGCATCGCGGCAACATATTCTTGCAACCTGCGATTTTCTGGGCCGTCGAGAATCTCGCGAATCGGAGTAGGAGAAAGCAGCACGACTCGAATTTTGGCGGCTTTTGCTGCTAGCACCATTTGAGTTATTTTGTCTATATAATCTGCTAGCGGTACTCCCGCAGCCAAGTTGCCTTGCGGATGAAATTGCAGGTTTTGGAAGTCGAAGAAAGCGTGCCAAACGTCGTTGACTCCGGCGTTGATCGTGACTAAATCTGGCTTTTTGTCGATCGCATCTTTCTGAAAACGCACCTGCATATCAGTCGCCTTGTTACCAGAGATTCCCGCGTTGACGATCTCGATTTTGCGATCGGGATACAGCGCATTTAGATAGCGTTGGAGCAGCCAAACGTAACCTCCTGGGTATTTCGCGGCTTCGGTGATGCTGTCGCCCACAGTCACAATTCTGCGCTTCCCGAGGAGTACGTTTTGGATTTCGGGCGGTGGACTAGCTTCGGATACGGGTTCTTTGAACACGGGAATTAAGGAGTGAGGAATGTTGAAGGCGATAACAGCAGCAAGTACGGCGAGGACAAGTCTGATTAACACTTGCTTCAGCGGGAATTTGGGACGGGGCGATCGCACATTTGGAGACATTACACAGTTTTTGACGAAAAGTTTAAGTTTTGAGCTTGGGATTTCCGAGCAAGAGTTTCAGTGATTAAGAATATCCTAACAGTCTTGGCAGTTGCTATATAATTATATTAAGGGCTTTTTTGACACTCCTGATGTGAACGCGCGGGGCTTCCACGAATGGATCTGTAAGTCTGTAAAGTTTCAAATTAAATTGATGCTTGAGGAAATCCTATGCTGAAGTTACAATAGTTATTAAAGTCCAAGGGCGAGGATATCCTGGCGGTGGCGCTGCGACATCGGGCGTTTAATGTATGGGTGTTTGGTTCGGTGGCGCGGGGTGTTGTCGGTGAGAGTAGTGATATTGACCTTTTGGTGGATTATAACGGAATAAGGATTAAGCCGTTTGATTAAGGATTCGGTTTTGGCGGAGGCGAAATATTTCGTTGATTTTAGTTGAAAGGAGGCTGTATGATGACTGTACAAGAAATTATTGCTCAGGTCGAAAGTTTATCAATAGAAGATCAGGATCAGTTGTTTGAGTTAATCCGCAAGCGACGGATTGAAAATCGGAGGGATGAAATTTTGGCTAATGCTCAGGAAGTGATGGAAGCTTTTAAGAATGGGACAGCAAAGAGAGGAAGTGTTGATGATTTGATCGCAGATTTACTAGGAGATGATGATGGAAGTTGTCTGGAGTAGTGGATTTAATCGATCTTTTAGGAAGATCGTAAAGAAAAATCCACAATTAAAGGATCAAATTACTAAGGTGTTAAAGCTACTGGCAGATGATCCATTTACGCCATCTTTGAAGTCTCACAAGTTAGGAGGGGACTTAGCCGGATTATGGTCTTGTTCTGTTGCATATGATTGCAGAATAATTTTTATTTTCTCTGAAGATGAGGAATTGTTAGAAATGGTGATTCTCTTAGTTGATATTGGAATCCATGATGAGGTTTATTAATATGTAGCTGCGCCTTGACCTTATGCCCTACGGCTTCAAGCCCCTGATTTCGATTACGATAGAAATAGGACTTACCCATTTAAAAGTAATTCTTTTTTTTGACCCATGAGTTCCAATCTAGTTCCCCTCCTGCCCAAAGTATCACTCGAACGCCGCGCCGGTGCCTTCTGCATCGACGCGATCGCCGTTTGGATACCCAGTTTGCTTCTCGGTACCAATCCGATCGCCCAAACCATCTTTTTTGTGCTGCTGTGGTTGATAATGCGCGTAGCCATCGTCAGGAAAAACCAAGGTCAAAGTCTCGGGCGCTGGGCCCTGGACATGAAAATTTTCGATACCAGATTCCAACGGACTCCCGGAGTGCAAGAATTGTGCAAGCGCGAGGCATTGCTGGGCTTTTGCGCTGCCCTAGCCTTCGCAGGTGTGGCTGGACTCACATCTACCAACGCGGGCGTCTTGCTGCTGATGTTACCGCTGGCGATCGACTGTAGCGTTGCTTTCACCGACGCAGACAGGTTTCCCCAAGCTTTTCACGATCGACTCGGTAGGACGATCGTCATCGGAACCAAGCGCGGCTACTCCCTCGACATCAAAGTTAGAAGATTGCTTGACCAAGTGCAGACAAATGTGAGACGATAATAAATTGTGTTTAAATTAGTCGAAATTTATTTAGAATTATGGCTAAAGGCGTCCGCATCATAATTACTCTAGAGTGTACTGAGTGCCGAACAAACGCGAGCAAACGCTCCAAAGGCGTGTCTCGGTACACCACGACCAAGAACCGTCGCAACACGACGGCACGGCTGGAACTCAAAAAGTTCTGCCGCCATTGCAACAAGCACACTGCTCACAAAGAGATCAAGTAGTCAGTTGTCAGTTGTCAATGGTCAGTTGTCAGTTGTTATTGGTCAACAGTAAACAGTCAACAGACAACAGACAACAGACAACAGACAACAGTCAACAGTCAACAGTCAACAGTCAACAAACAAAGAACCATGACTTATTTTCGCCGGCGCGTTTCGCCAATCAAACCAGGAGACCCGATCGACTATAAAGATGTCGATCTTCTCAAAAAATATGTCACAGAACGCGGTAAAATACTGCCCCGCCGGATTACCGGTTTGACAGCAAAACAACAGCGCGACCTGACTCGCAGCATCAAAAGAGCAAGAATTGTGGCTTTGATGCCCTTCGTAAACCAAGAAGGCTAACAGGATTTTGGATTTTAGATTTTAGATTTTAGATTTTGGACAAAAATAGGACTTACGCGAAAACAACGTCTTTTTGTCGGAAGCGATGGTAGCTAATAGCTCGCAATATTTGGTATTGAGTCGCTGGTGCGTAAGTCTTAATCAAAATCTCAAAAGTTAAAAATTAAAGCAAAAAAAGCACAACTTTTTAGATGTTAGTTTTGACAATTGATTTAAAAAATGTAAATATCCAAAATCTAAAATCGGAAGCAAAGAAACTCGATAAGTGGCAACTGTAAAAATCCAAAATCTCAAATATAAAGCGGGCAAGTGGAGAAGGGAACGTTAGTAGAATTTAGAGTGCACGGCGACCGCCGCCTGGCCGTTGCCGATCGCCCTGACGGCAAGAAAAACTGGGTAGTGGTAGACGAAAACGGTCAACCGCACAGCATTCCGCCCAAACAAATCAGCTATGAAGCAGTCGGAGAAACTTACAAACCCTCCGACATTTCCAAATTTCTTAAAGAAGTAGAAGCTTACTCAGATCCGTCAAGCCTAGAAGTAGCTTGGGAACTCCTAGTGGATGACGGAGAAAATACAGATCCAGAAGCTCTGGCTATGCTGCTATTTTCCGATCGCACTCCGGCGCAGTGTTATGCAGCTTATTGTTTGCTGTCCACAGATAAACTGTATTTTAAACAAAAGGGCGATCGCTACGAACCGCGACCAGTTGCCCAAGTAGCCGAAATCAAACACCAGCAAGAAGTAGAACAGCACCGACACCAAGAATCCCAAGGATTTTGGGATCGAGTTAAACGGCGGCTGGCTGGTGAAAATAATGTAGATTGGGTTCCTAGCGATCGAACTCGCCTCGATGCCCTAGAACGCTTTGCTACCCTCGGAGAAGAAGCAACTCACCGCACGCCAGCCTTAGAAACTTTAGCCAGCTTACAACGTCCCGAAAACCCCGAAGCAGCATTTGGACTCCTAGTCGATCTCGGCCTGTGGAGTCCCCACGAAAACCTGTTTTTGCGGCGCAGCCAAATTCCGCTACAACTATCGGCAAAGGTATTAGAAGTAGCGCAAAGCTGCCTAGAAGAACCCTCAACCGACTCCGACACAGATCGTCTGGATTTAACTCACCTCAAGGTTTACACGATCGACGACGAAAGCACTACGGAAATCGACGACGGACTCAGTTTAGAATTCCTCGAAAACGGCCAGCAGCGTCTGTGGATACACATAGCAGATCCCACACGCTTGCTTTCCCCCGGAGACGAACTCGACCTCGAAGCCAGAAAGCGCACCACTACAGTTTATCTGCCCACGGGCTCGATCCCGATGTTTCCCTCGGCTTTGGCAACTGGGCCGATGAGTTTAATTCAAGGTAAAGAGTGCAGCGCCCTCAGCTTTAGCGTCACCTTAGATGAAACCGGTGCAGCCCAAGATTACAGCATCCATATCAGCAAAATCAAACCAACCTACCGCTTAACCTACGATGATGTAGACGAAATGCTGGAGTTGGGAATTGAAGCAGAACCGGAAATCAGCGCGATCGCCTCGGCGGCAAAACTGCGTCAAAAATGGCGCGAAGCCCAAGGCGCGATCAGCATTTTCATGCCCGAATCCGTCATCAAAGTCTACGGCGACGAAATCAAAATCCACGTCATCGACGACTCTACAGCCAGATTGCTAGTAGCAGAAATGATGATTTTAGCTGGCGAAGTCGCCGCCCGCTACGGTCAAACTCACAGCCTGCCCATACCCTACCGCTATCAGCCGCAGCCGGAACTCCCCCCAGAGGAAGAACTGCTAGCCGTACCCGCTGGCCCAGCCCGCGCCTGCGCCGTGCGCCGCTGTATGCCCCGCAGCGAAATGGGTCTGACCCCCGGACGCCACGCAGGCTTAGGTTTGGAATCCTACACTCAAGTTACTTCCCCGATCCGCCGCTATACCGACTTGCTGACTCACTTCCAAATTAAAGCCCACCTGCGGGACGAACCACTGCCTTTTTCCGCCCAAGAAATACAGGATATTGTGATGTGTCTCGGTACCGCAGTTAGAGAAGCCTCTACTGTGGAACGCCAAACAAACCGTTATTGGGGATTGGAATATTTGCGGCGCAATCCCGATCAGGTTTGGGAAGCTTTGATGCTGCGCTGGTTGAGGGAAGATAGCAATCTGGCTTTGATTTTGTTGGAAGAGTTGGGTTTGGAGTTGGCGATGCGATTTGGTCGATCGGTCGAAATTGGCGATCGGCTAGAAGTCAAAGTCACTTACTGCGATCCGCGATCGGACGTGATTAACTTCCAAGAAGTCATTCTTGAAGCCGCACAATAGGATTTTAGATTTTAGATTTTAGATTTTGGATTGCCAAAATGTTAGTGACAGGAATTGTGCGTTTGCGGCTATAAACCAATATGCTTGGGTTAGTAATCTCAGACGAATTTCATCTCATGAATTTAGAAGAGTCTGCTCTTCAACCCGCCTTAAAGCGGGTTTTGTTTCTGTAGGGGCGGTTTCAACCGCCGTCTTAACTCCTAAGCCGATAAATGGAAATTTTTACTGACTTGCTAGTAATCTAAAATCTCAAATTTAAAATCACCAAATGCCCAATTCTATAAACCAAGTTCAGCCACCGCTGGAATTCATACCCCCAGCCTACAACCCCCTCATCGTCCAGGGTTGTCAGCAAATACTCCCCTGGTGGCTGCGATTTAAGACGAATATCAGCGATATTCAAGCCGAAAACGTCGAAACTCTCGCCGAACTCTTCCACCAATTTCAAAACAAAAAAGTTCGCTTCCTGCTAGCCTTCCGCCATCCCAACTCAGACGATCCCTACTGTTTGGGACAACTAATTTGGAAACTCGTGCCCCAGGCGGCGCGCGCCAAAGGCATTCCCCTGCAATTCCCGGTACATTCCCACTTTATTTACGATCGCGGAATTCCCCTGTGGGCCGGTGCTGGCGTGGGTTGGCTGTATTCTCGCCTCGGCGGTACTCCGATTGTGCGCGGTAAAATCGATCGCGCTGGATTGCGATCGGCCCGCGATTTATTCGCCAACAGCCAATTTCCCATCGCCGCCGCCCCAGAAGGCGCCACCAACGGTCACAATGAAATAGTCAGCCCCCTAGAACCGGGAATCGCTCAAATGGGCTTCTGGTGCGTTGAAGACTTGCTAAAAGCCGGACGTACTGATGAAAAAGTGTTAATTGTGCCGATCGGCATTCAATACCGCTATGTCAATCCGCCTTGGCTACCCCTAGAAAAACTTTTAACTCAATTAGAAATAGATTGCGGACTGCCAGCATTAGAAACCACAGAATCAACCAATTTAGATGCAGATAACTCCGCTACCAAAAACCAAAAATATCAATTCCAATATCTGCGCCTGATTCGACTTGGCAGCCATTTACTAGAAGTAATGGAACAATTTTATACCCGTTTTTACCATAGAAATTTACACCCAAAAACATCTGCTATAACAGCATTATCAATTGCCGAAGAAACTGCAAATGATTCTGACAACGAGCAAATAATTCCTAGACTTACAGCTTTGTTAGACGTGGCTTTGCAAGTAGCCGAAGAATATTTTAACTTAAAGCCCAAAGGCAGTTTGATCGACCGCTGCCGCCGTCTGGAACAAGCAGGCTGGGACTATATTTATCGAGAAGACATCAAAGATATTGCAGCACTTTGTCCCTTAGAAAGAGGATTAGCCGATCGCCTCGCTGAAGAAGCAAGTCTGCGAATGTGGCACATGAGACTGGTAGAAAGCTTCGTCTCAGTCACCGGCAGATACGTCCAAGAAAAGCTCACAGCAGAACGTTTGGCAGAAACAACTTTACTGCTGTGGGACGTACTGGCTCGCATCAAAGGCTCAAATCCCTTCAGCCGGCCTTCTTTGGGCAAACAGCAGGTACAAATGACCGTGGGCGAACCGATATCACTGGGCGATCGCTGGGAGGGATATCAAAAGGGTCGCAGATTAGCTGTTGCCGAACTCACTCAAGACTTGCAATCAGCTTTAGAAGGAATGATTAAATCTTAATTAGTCACATCCAGCAGCACGAAGAGGTTCGAGGTTCTAGCGAAGCAGAGAGAAAAAGCAAGATAGAAGCAGGAATCGAGAAGTAGAAATAGAAAAGCACGAATAAGGAAGATACTTTGCCTTTCCCTTCCGGCTCCGTTTTTGATGGGTCGCGAAGCAAAAACGTTGTTATAAATTAGGGGAAGAGGTATAATAAACCGCTAATATCAAGTACCGAACGACCCCTGATAATAAAGTTATTCCCTCTCGCCCCTTGAGGAGTTTCAGGACTAAAGTCCTGACTGCCAAATTAATTACAAGGGTTTAACTAAACTCGATCTAACAAGAAACTATCCATAATCAAGCAAAAAAAATAACCGATGAATAACAAACCTATCGATTTATCTAGTAACTCAATTAAGGTAAAACTGCTAAATCATTTAGCGCAAGAATTGCTAACCCCGCTCACCTCAGTGCTCGGCATGGCAAGCGTGTTGAACCAAGAAATTTATGGCCCTCTAACCAGCAAACAAAAAGAATATATCGACGTGATCGAAGACAGCAGCCGCTGTTTGCGATCGCTAGTTGAAGAAATTTTGGAACTTGCAGAATTAGATGATTCTACTTTCACATTGAAGCGCACCGCCGTTGATATAGAAAGTTTGTGCCAGCAAGTTGTAACAATCCTGTTGCCGGCAGCAAGCAAGCGAGAGCAAGAAATTAACTTGTCCATGGGGCCCGGGCCGCGCATCTGGTTGGCCGATAAGGATAAAGTTCAGCAAATGCTCCACCACTTAATTTTTAGCATTATTCAATCGGCTGGAGCAGGCAGTGTGATTCGAGTCCACGTTTCTCGGAAAGAAGACGCTATCAACATCGGAGTTTGGGTGTTTCATCCTTGGTTGGGAGAAAGTTTGCCCCATGCTAAACTCTACTCCGACTACTTGCTAAAGGTGGGATCGGCTAGCGGTGGTCGATCGAACTCCGAAGCCTGCTTCATAGAACTCGAATCGCAACTGGCGACGCAGACACAGGGCTCCCAGCGGTTAACGCTGGAGTTTTCTGAGTTGGCGGCTGTGGTGGCCGAGAATGCCGCAGATACCGCACCGATGCTAGCTGGCTACGGCGACAGGGAACGCTTGGGGCTGCTGCTTTGCTGCCAGTTGGTGGAAATTCAAGGCGGCCAACTCTCGATTCAAGGCACTCCGGAATCGGGATATCGCTACGTGCTCTGGCTACCCTGCACCAATGCTACGGAGTTGTTGGAAGGATGAAGTCAGTTGACAGTTGACAGTTGGCAGTTGACAGTTGGCAGTTGGCAGTTGGCAGTTGGCAGTTGGCAGTTGACTGTTGACAGTTGACTGTTGGTAGAAATAACAATTACCTTTTTCCCGATTCTCTGTTTGCCTAATTCCCAATTCCCGATGCCCAATTCCCGATGCCCGATGCCCGATGCCCAATTCCCAATGCCCAATTACCAAGTACAAATCTAAAAATGAACTCAGTTTGGCAACAGTTGACTCTAGCAAATTTGTCACTCTCTCAGTGGCAAAATGCCAGTTATTTATTGAATTGGGCGATCGGCAATGCCCGCAGTTGGCGGCAGAGTAGCTGGCTGATGCAGTGGGCTGAACCTATGGGTTTTGTTTTGCTCGCCTTGACGTTCGGTATGGGCCCGTTTGTGAACAATGCCCTGGTGGGGGTGTTGATGACGGCTGGCGCTGCATTTTGGGTGCTGCTGACTATTTCCGACGATCGCGCGATCGCCCTCACACCCATTCACTTACTGGTACTTTTGTACTGGGGCATTGCTACCGTCGCCACCGCAATGTCGCCGGTGAAAGCCGCCGCTTTTACGGGTTGGAGCAAGCTAACCCTGTATTTGCTGTTTTTTGCCCTGATGGCGCGGATCTTGCGAGACTCCCGTTTGCGATCGTGGTTAATTGCAGTATATTTAAATGTCGCTCTAGTTGTCAGTTTCTACGGCGTGCGGCAGTGGATTGATAAAGTTCCACCATTAGCTACTTGGAACGATCCGACTTCTACTCAAGCCGATGTCACGCGAGTTTACAGCTTTTTGGGCAATCCAAACTTGCTCGGTTCCTATTTGCTCCCAGCCATTGCTTTGAGCGCTGCCGCACTTTTTGTGTGGCAAGGATGGGGAACCAAACTTTTAGCACTGACGATGCTAGTAGTGAATTGCGCGTGTTTGCGCTACACCGACAGCCGCGGTGCTTGGATCGGTTTTGTGGCTATGCTTGTGGTGTTTTTAGTGCTGCTTTGGTACTGGTACAGCCCTTTAATGCCTAAGTTCTGGCGGACTTTGGCCCTGCCGTTAGGGTTAGGAGGTTTGGCGGGAGCGTTAGTTTTAGGAGTGCTTTTGGTGCCAGCTTTGCGCGATCGAGTTTCTAGTATGTTTGTCGGCCGCGGTGACAGCAGCAATAATTTTCGGATTAATGTTTGGAGTGCGGTGATTGACATGATTCGCGATCGGCCAATTATCGGTATTGGCCCGGGAAACACGGCTTTTAATAAAGTTTATCCGCTTTACATGAAACCGAAATTTACTGCTTTGAGCGCCTATTCCGTGCTGCTAGAAATTGCTGTGGAAACTGGTTTTATCGGTTTAATGTGTTTTCTGTGGCTGCTGACTGTTACCGTCAATCAAGGTTTGGTGCAGATAAAAAGTTTGCGGGATTCACAATTTAACACCTCTAATTTAGAGGAAAAATCCCCAAACCTCAAATCGAATCAGGCATTTTGGCTGATCGGGGCGATCGCAACTTTAACCGGGATGATGGCTCACGGTTTTTTCGATACCGTTTGGTACCGGCCGGAAGTTAATATGCTTTGGTGGTTGATGGTGGCGATTATTGCTAGTTTTTACCACAACTGGCAGCAGCAACAAGATTCACCTTTGACCAAGGGCGAATAGGTACAAGTGCGGGCGGGGTTTTTTCCCCGCGTGCCGGTGCAAGCCATAAAGATACTAGACTTGAATTGCATAAGTCTTTGATTGATACAGAAACCGCAGATGTCAGAC
>NZ_JAUBOJ010000280.1:0-10224 GCF_036700185.1 Microcoleus sp. BM001215392
CGGAGGTCATGCTTCGCCCCTACGGATATATTCGCTTGCATTGAGATGCACCCGTGCGATCGCTCTTTTCATGAGTATAGGGAAAAAAGGGCGATCGAACATTTATTTACATCAGGCTGACGCACAACTATCGTGCTATAATTAAAATTGGTAAGAGTTCGATAGCGAGCCAGAGACCATGAGTAAAAATGTAGAAGTAACTGTAGTCAAGAAACCAAAACAATTAAAAGACTATTTTGATTTTTGGGCGGGTGATGATATTCGCATTAAAGAGACCCGCATTGGGATCGAGGATATTCTCGATGAATACATTTATGGTAAGAAATCACCAGAAGTCATAGCAGAGCTGTTTCCCACAGTAACTTTAGAGCAAATTTACGCTACAATTTTTTACTATCTACAAAATCCAGAAATTGTAGAAAAGTATGTAGAAGATTGGTTAGAGTACACTCTAAAAGCACAGGCAGAACACGATAAAAATCCTCCGCCTGTTGTCTTACGGCTTCGGAAGTTAAAAGCAGAAGGAGATGCGAATCTGGCAGCAGCACAATAAATGGCAATTCAGTACCTTATAGATGAAAATATGCCGTCCTTGTATCGCGAACAGCTATTGCGTCATCTACCAAATTTAATTATCCACACGGTTGGCGATTCAGGTGTTCCACCTAGAGGTACACTAGATCCAGAAATTATAGTTTGGTGTGAAAAAAATGGTTTTTTACTCATTACTAAGAACCGCCGCTCAATGCCATTTCACTTGGCAGATCATTTAAGCACAGGTCATCATTTACCAGGAATTTTGGTACTTCGCCGTCAAGCAGATGTTGGTCAAGTGATTGCTGATTTAGTATTAATTGCAGAAGCGGCTGATGATGATGAATATCTAGATCGCATTAGTTATGTACCTTTAGCTTAATCCTAATAGAATACCCAGAAAACTATCATCGAACTAAAAAGCAATTTATGCCCACACTATTGCAAGAAAAATGTGCCGCCTGCCTCCCAAACTCTCCCCGCGTCACGGCTTACGAAATTGTCCAACTTAAGCCTCAAATCCCCGAATGGAATTTGATTGAAAAAACTGGTGTTCCCCAGTTAGAGCGCACCTACAAATTCCCGGATTTTAAAAGTGCGATCGCCTTTACAAATAGCGTAGGCGAAGCAGCAGAAACTGAAGGGCATCACCCCGCACTGTTAACCGAGTGGGGCAAAGTTACCGTTACTTGGTGGACTCACTCGATTTCGGGACTGCACCGCAATGATTTTATTATGGCCGCGAGAACAGATGCGATCGCACATCAATTCTCAACCTAAAATCAGATTTATCGGCTAATGATAGTTTCAGATGTCGCAGCACCGAATACGGGTGAATTTTGTTGATTCGCATTCAACAATTCCAGATTTAGGCGGTAGCCGACATTCCGCACAGTTTGAATGAGATTCGGCTGTCGCGGATCGATTTCGATTTTTTTACGCAGAGAAAGTACGTGAGTGTCGATCGTGCGCGGGTTGTCAATCGCATCAGGCCACGCCCGACGCAGCAAATCGGAGCGCGACAGAGGCACTCCTCCAGCCTGAGCCAGCACGTACAGCAAGCTGAATTCCTGGGGAGTCAACTCGATGTGTTCCTCATGCAGCCTGACTCGGCGCTGTACCAAGTCAATTTTCAGCCGCCCGCACTCCAGCATCGCGGGCGGTACCATGGTGCGGTTGCGGCGCATCAGGGCTTCCACCCTGGCCATAAATTCTTGCATCCCAAACGGTTTAGTCAGGTAATCGTCGGCCCCAGACTTCAAACCTTCGACAATATCCGCTTCAGAATTCCGCGCCGACAGCATTAAAATCAGCGATTGCTGCTGCTGTTGGAGCCAGCGGCAAAATTCCAAACCGTCCCCATCCGGCAGTTGGGCATCAAGAATGACTAGGGTTGGCTGGCGGCTGAAAAATATTTCCCTAGCGTGACTGATATCCGCTGATTGGTGCACCCAGTGACCGACTTGCTGTAGATGCCAGCCCAAGAGCGATCGCAGGTGCGGATTTCCTTCAACAATTGAAATACTTGCAGATCCCACAACGGCGAGCTTCCCTTATCACTAATTGCTACCAGGTTAACAGAGCTTTTGTCAAGGTTTTGTAACCACGGCTACTCAAGCATGAGCTGCATTTAAAGTCGGAAACCGAGGGTAGTAATTTTAAAGATTTGGTCAAGTTGCGATCTTCAGCCGGCAGAATGGTTAAATCATTCTGGCAGTGAGCTTACAATGAAAATAAGATAGCTTACAGCCGATCGAGCCTATGACCCAGCCGCCTGCTTTGACCGAACCGCCCGACAGGGTATCCACTCCCAGGAAGTTGACAAATCGTGTAACTGCAACTAAAATTCGTGCAACCGTTCGCTCGGTAGCCGGAACACTCACTCAGTTCGATCGCCAAATTCAGCAACATCCCGATTCTATTAAACGCACGGTGAATTATCTAGGTGCGCGCGAAAGATTCGAGCCACTGCATAGCAGCGAGTGAAATTTTTTATGGAGGGTAGCCTGTTGAGCAGGGTAAAAGCTTTTATTTAGCGATCGCCTCTCTTCTGAGCAAGCTCAGTATGAATCCGGGCAGTTCCTATATCCCGCCGTCATTATACACCACAAAGGATTTCAAACTCAGACCATGCTACAAGATACCCAAACAATCCGGCACTACCAAAAACTCACCGACGCCCTCGTCGAAATGTGGAATAGAGGTTATCGTTTCGATGACCTGCGGCTTTACTTAGACGGCTACCTCGCAGCCCTGCGACATTGTAACAGCCTGGAACCCTATCTGATTCACAGATTAGAGGAAGAAGCAGCGCGTTACATTCACGATCCTTCCAATTTTGAAATGCCACAGACACAGACACAAGCTGAATCAGACTACTATTAAATACCAAATTTGGTTGAATAAACCCGCTGATTATTTGGGCATCGGGCATCGGGCATCGAGCATCGGGAATTGGGAATTGGTTATTTGTGATTTCCTGCTTTTTCCTTCTTCCTTCTTGCTTCTGCTATAAATCAACCTAATTCAACGTAAAACCCGGTTGCTATTAGATCCCCGGCTTCTTGAAGAAGTCGGGGATATGTTTGTTCTGTCTGATTTTAAACAGCGGGCAATTAATTGTCCGCTAGCGGGTTTAACTCCCCCACTTCAGGAATGTGGCGTGGGGGAGTGGAGTTTAAATCCCCATAAAAAAACCTCACGCTTCACACTTTACTGCCAACTGTCAACTGTCAACTGTCAACTGTCAATTGTTTAAGAAGCCAAAGCGACTTCTACAACTTCTTGCAATTCGCCCTTTTGATACATCTCGATCAGAATATCCGAGCCGCCAAGAAACTCGCCGTTGATATAAACTTGGGGAATTGTCGGCCAGTTGGAATACTCTTTAACGCCTTGACGAATTTCTTGGTCTGCCAAAACATCAACAGTTTCGTAAGGCACTCCCATCGTATTGAGAATTTGCACCACAGTGTTAGAGAAACCGCACTGGGGCATTAACTTATTGCCCTTCATGAACACCATGATTTTGTTTTGCTTAACCAATTCATCAATTCTTTCGTGTGCTGTACTCATGGTAGCTCCTAATATTGTTTGAAAATTTTTAATTGTCACTGAAAAACTAAGCAACTTCACTTTTGGCTGCCCATTCTGCCGGAGTTAAGGTTTCCAACGCCAAAGCGTGGATAGCTTCACTAGCCATTGCCTGTTTGAGAGCTCCGTAAACCAGTTGGTGCTGCTTGACTCGGCTTTTCCCTTCAAAGGCGGCAGAGACTACTCTCGCCTGGTAGTGGTCGCCACCGCCGGTCAAATCGTCAACTTGTATCTTAGCGTCGGGCAACTCTGCCTTAATCATTTCTGCTACTTGAGACGGTGTAACCATTGGTATTTGTGATAAAGGGCTGTATTGAGTATTTTACTGGAACTATTTGTTAGACGATCGCGGTTGAGTTGCAGCAGGCCGGGGATAGGGGGCATCCACAAAGCCCAATTCCAGTAACTGCTGGTAAGCTTTTTTACCCAAGTCGCGAGTTGGCTGTTGCGATCGAATAATCTGAATTAATAGGGGAACAGCCAGTTCCGGCTTATTTTGTGCGCGGTGTACCAACGCCAGCCGGTAGGTAGCTTCGTCGCGCATTTGGGCTGTTTCCACAGCTTTGGTGCGGTTGCTGTCGGCCAACCGGATGTCTATTCCGGCAAAACTGCTGCCCAGTTGCTGGTAGAAGTTGGAGAGTTGATTGAAAATTTGGCGGGATTCTTGGAGTTTTTGAGCCGCCAGTGTGTAATTTTGACTGGAAATAGCACCACTGGCTTCTGTCATCAAACGCTGACCTCCGGCAATGCTGAGTACGCTGCTATCTGGGGTGACAGGGCGGAGGTTGTTGGGGTCTGTGGGGTCGTCGGCGGGTTCGACTTGCGATCGGCTATCTGGTCGAGAAGGTTGTTGTGCTTGGGCTTGGAGCGGTTGCCACAGGGTCAAAACTGCGATCGCCCCGATCGTCATCCGGGCAGTGAAGCGAAGCCAGCAAACAGTTCCAGAGTATACCATGAAATTACTTTGCGCCTCGGCGCTTTAAAAAGATATTTAGCTTGAGCCGATCTTACCATTGGCGATCGCAACCGGCTAAGTGTAAACCAATTTTGTTCAAATGTCAAAGGGTGCGATCGATCGGGCAAAAGGCTCTTTTGGAAAAATTCAAGTAGAGACTTGACAGGCGGTTCTCGTTGTGAGAACATAAAGGTGTCGTTTAAAAAACGGTACCCGAATGAGACTAATTTCTCGCAAAAATCTTCTGAGTGCGATCGAACCCTACGCAGATGCCCAGAGTGCGATCGAATCATGGTACAAGCTCATCAAAGACAACGATTGGGAATCACTAGAAGATATCCGACAGGAATATTCCAAATCGGTCGATCAAGTCTATGGATATACCATATTTAATATTAAACATAATAGGTATAGATTAATTGTACAAGTTAAATACAAAAGCAAAATTATATATTTTAAGAAATTCTTAACTCATGCCGAATATAGCAAAATTAACTGGGACAATGAAGATGAAGTCAAAATTAAAATAAATTAAAATCCAGCTAGATATAGCGGGGAATCCGTGGAGATTGCCTAATGGAATCAACAAATACAAAACAAACATTCACCCAATGGTTAAAAGCATGATGCCGAGAAATAAACACCCACCTTATACTTCAGAGCCATGTCCAATTTAACAATAAAATGAACCATGAATATCACAATCGAGAAAATAGTCTACGGTCAACTGCTGGCGAAATCGCAGCCTAAGCCCATCCTGAACGAAGAAGATAACGATCTTGCCCTCGCAGAAGTCGATTTTCTGATGTCTAAGGAAGAATTAACACTAGAAGAAGAAACTTTACTGAGTCTCTGGGGGCTGTTGATCGAAGAATACGAATCAAAATATTACCCAATTCCAGAAGCGACTCCCCAAGATGTTCTGTTACATCTCATGGAAATTCGCGAACTCAAACAAGCCGATTTAGTCGGCGTGATTGGTTCCAAAGGAGTAGTCTCTGAGGTGGTTAATGGCAAACGGGCGATTAGCAAGGCGCAAGCTAAGGCGCTGGGAGAATTCTTTAATATTAATCCTAGCGTGTTTATTTGAGAGAAGAGCTCGTATAAGAACGAATACGGCGGTTGAAACCGCGCCTACAAAGACAAAACTTGCCTCCGCAGGTTGAAGATAAGATGGCGGTTTCAACCACGTCTACATAAACGATGTCAGAACGAATACGGCGGTTGAAACCGCGCCTACAAAGACAAAACCTGCCGACGCAGGTTGAAGATAAGATGGCGGTTTCAACCGCCATAAAGAACGAATACGGCGGTTGAAACCGCGTCTACAAATACAAAACCTGCCGACGCAGGTTGAAGATAAGATGGCGGTTTCAACCGCATCTATACAAACGATGTCAGCCGGACGCCGACTGATGGAGATAAGATAAGACGGTAGTTGAAACCGCCTGGTCTCTTCAACCCGCAGGCGAGTGGGTTTTGTCTGTATAGACGCGGTTTCAACCGCAAGCGTCTTCTCTCTCAAATTCAACAGGAATATTTCTGATGGTACAACCAAGCAAACCCACGTCCGCCACTCTCGAAAACTATCAAGGTATCGGAGTTCCCGAAGCAAGTCTGGCAGTGATTTTGCAGCGCGGCGGCGATGAATTGTTGCTGTCAAAAGTTCCCAACCGCTTTACAGTCCGTCCGTCAGCGACAGCATCGACATCAAACAATTGGGCTGCAACAAATCAGGCAAAACTTAACCGCCGCGTCGGACAAAGTAATCTCGAAGAATATCTAGTGGCGCCGTCCAACCTAGATGCAGCAATGCAAGCCGCCCGCGCCAGCGATGCTGTAGCTTTTGCTAGCCACGTTTATTGTCCGGCAAATAATCCGAGTACATTCTTTTATTTAACCGATCGAATTACTATTCAATTTGACGAACAAGTAAACGAAGAATCGCGAAAGTCGATCGCCAATGCAGCAAATTTAACAATAATCCGGCCAGTCGAAGGCATTCCCAACACCTTCGTCTGTGAAGTCACCAAACAAGCAACCGAAAACCCGATTAAAATTGCCAACCGCCTGACAAGATATCCAGAAGTTTTGGTGGCGGAACCTAATATTATACTAGAAACTCAGCAGCATTATACACCCCGCGATCCGCTTTATCCCAAACAGTGGTATCTCAATAACAAAGGCGGTGACGGAGTTGTCAGCGGCGCTCAAATTTATGCAGAACCAGCTTGGGATATAACTCGCGGCGTGCGATCGATCGTAATTGCGATCGCCGACGATTCAGTCGATCTGACGCACCCCGATTTTCAAGGCCAAGGCAAAATCGTCTCGCCCATCGATTTTAAAGACGGCGACACTTCCCCGATGCCGGTTGCTGAATCGGACAACCACGGAACAAGTTGCGCCGGTGTCGCCGCTGCGGAAGAAAACGGCAAAGGCACTGTCGGCGTCGCCCCCGGATGCGCCCTGATGCCCATCCGTACCACGGGTTTTCTCGATGACGAGTCGATCGAAAAAATCTTTAATTGGGCAATTGACAAAAACGCCGCCGTCATTTCTTGCAGTTGGGGCCCAGGGGCAGTTTACTATCCGCTTTCCCTGCGCCAAAGCGCCGCCATCACCAAAGCAGCAACCCAAGGGCGCGGCGGTAGAGGCTGCGTGATTTTGTTTGCTGCGGGGAATGCCAACCGCCCCGTTAACGGGACTGTGGACGAGAAAGGCTGGCCGAATAACGTTGTGGGCGGCAAAACTAATTGGCTAACAGGATTTGCCGTACACCCCGATGTAATTGCGGTGTCTGCTTCTACTTCCCTCAACAAAAAAGCAGCCTACAGCAATTGGGGCACCAGCATCTCGGTTTGCGCGCCCAGCAACAACGCGCCGCCGGGAACCTGGCTACCAGAAACCGGATTTATTGCGACTGCGCCGGAGGTGTCGGAGTATTTGCCAGGTTTGGGGGTGTTTGCTGCCGATCGCGTCGGGGTTGCCGGCTACGACTCGGGGGACTATACCGATAGCTTTGGTGGCACTTCTAGCGCTACTCCAGTAGTCGCTGGAGTAGTAGGTTTAGTGCTATCTGCTAACCCTCGCTTGACAGCGCGGGAAGTGCGGGGAATTCTCGAACAAACGGCTGACAAAATTGTCGATGCCGATGCCGATCCGCAGTTGGGAAATCGCCTGGGAAATTACGATGTTACGAGCCGCCGCAGCGATTGGTTTGGTTACGGGAAAGTGAATGCTTTTAAAGCTGTGCAAGCTGCGGTGAGAAAGGGCGGCGGCAATCCGAATATCGGCGGTTCTAGGTTCAGCGATATTTCTGGACATTGGGCAGAAAAGTTTATTGAAGCTTTGGCTGCGGCGAATATAATTAGTGGGTTTCCTGATGGTTCTTTCGGGCCTGATAACAGTTTAAATCGCGCTCAATATGCGGCGCTGTTGGTGAGTGCATTTAGTCCGATTCCGAAGGCGCCGGCGACAAATTTTATCGATGTTTCGGCGAGTTTTTGGGCCAGAAGTGCGATCGAACGGGCGAATCGGGCGGGGTTTTTGTCCGGGTTTCCGGGGTTGAAGTTTGGCCCGAACCAGAATTTGACGAAGACAGAGGCGATCGTATCTTTGGTTAACGGTTTGGAACTTAAGGGCGGCAATCCCGATCTTTTGAAAGTTTACAGCGATCGCAATCAAATTCCTAATTTTGCTTTAAGTGCCGCAGCCACAGCAACAGCTTTGAAGATTGTAGTAAACTATCCGGCGCGCGATCGGCTATCTGGGCAGCGAGACATCACCCGCGCTGAGATTTCGGCTTTAATTTACCAGACGTTGGTAGCAATTAATCGCGCCAAGGCGATCGACTCTCCCTACATTGTCTAGCCACCAACGAACAAACAGGTTCGATCGTTCGGACTTCAGTCCTTCTTTTTCTGAGGATTAAAGTCCTCACGATCAAACAGGTTCGATCGCTTTGGAATCAGAACAACCCTGATGCACAGATTGGCGAGGATGGCGGCTTTGGTTCCCAAACCGAGGATGCACTTAATCGATCGCCCGCTCAAGGGTTTGCTAAAGCGCCGTGGGATGACAACCCCAGAACATTGCGGTTGGCGATGCCGAGAATGGAAGGCTCGGATGTCATCAAGCTTCAGGAAGGCTTGAAAAAAGCTGGCGTTGAAGTTGGGGTTGATGGTGAATTTGGGCCGGGAACAGATACAGCCGCCAAGGAATTTCAGCAGAAAAAAGGTTTGAAGCCAGACGGAATTGTTGATCGCCAAACCCGCGAACAAATGGCTTGAGGTGTGAGCGCGATCGAGTTCATCAAACCTCGAACAGAACTTCCTCCGCTTGCGGAAGAAGTTCCATTTATCGCTCAGCTTGTGGGTTTGGGCAGGTTTTGCTTCCAAGTGTCACAAATTGCAGTAGCGCTATAATTGGCAATCTTTTTGACAATCAACGTAGCGACGAGAGTAGCAACAGCAGGAGCAAGTCCCACTCCCGAGATCAGAATAGGAGCTAACATCCCAGCAGCTTTAGTGTAATTTTGGTCGATCGCTTCATCCAGGATTTTCTGAGTCTGCGGATCGTTTAAGAGCGGTTTGCACATCAGATCGTAAACTAACGGATTTACGCGATCGAACAGCCGCTGGCCAGCTTGTAGGAGCCTGGGATCGATCGATGCTCTAGCCGCCACATTCACATCAATAGAATCCAGGGAAGCTGGATCTATACCTCTGGTTCCAAGTCCAGCCGCATCATCCTCAATAGCTTGAGCGCGATCGCCAATTTGTACCGCTAGCTGATCCTCATCAAGTTCCCACAAACTTTTTACAAGAACATCAATTTCTGCCATGACTGCTTGTCTCCCGACTATGGTTAACTAGAATATTGCTGATTGTGCTTTACCTGCGAAGCTGATGAGTAAAAACCAGTCAATATAGCTTAACCAAAGCAGAACTACACATCCGCAATCTTAACCATTCTTTAAAAAAGTGCGATCGGCCCATCAAACAGCTAGTAATACCATTTACCCAAAATCACTCAACAGTATTTGTAGGGTGCATCGCCACGAACAATCCCTAAAATTAATCGACAATATCATAGCGACGCACCTTACACATTGGGCAGACGAAAAACCTCAAATATTCTATTATAGCAAGTTTTTTCTAAACCCTATAAATATGTAATATTTAAATTGCCAGAGTATTTGTAGGGTGCATCGCCACGAACAATCCCTAAAATTAATCGACAATATCATAGCGACGCACCCTACACATTGGGTAGGCGAAACAAACCCCAACAATTCTATTGTTGCATTTTTTTTATAATGAGCCAAAGATGAGGTATAGCGGTTCTCAAAAAAGTGAGGTATGCCCTATGCCCTATGACCTATGCCCTATGCCCTATGCCCTATGCCCTATGCCACATAGTACCTCATCTTTTTGAGAAAGGCTATATGTTGTTGGGCTTGGGCCCTTTTAAAATTTATTACATAGTAAGTTATGCACCTAAGAACTCAATTTATAGTCATACCTCATCTGAGAATAGCTATATGTAATATTTAAATCGCCAGAAAGGCGTGCATCTCAATGAGTGCAAATATGTTTGTAGGGGCGAAGCATGACCGCAGTCAATATGGGATTATAACT
>NZ_JAUBOJ010000281.1:0-10162 GCF_036700185.1 Microcoleus sp. BM001215392
ACAAATAACCAATAACAAATAACCAATAACAAATAACCAATAACCAATAACCAATTCCCAATTATGAAAGACACTTCTTTGAATATTATCGCTATTTCTATCTTCGCCATCACCGTTTCCATATTATTGGGCCCCCTATTCAACTTACCAGAGGCCGTACCTGCGATCGCCACCTTTTGCCTGTTGGGGCTAGCCACCCTCGACAGTTTCCAGTGGCAAGGTCAAGGCGGTACAATATTAGTAGATTTGCTGGGGGGAAGTTCTCAAGAAAAGCGCGATCGTATCCTCCACCACGAAGCCGGACACTTCCTCGTCGCCCATTTGCTAGGAATTCCCATCACCAGCTACGCCCTCAACGCTCTTGAAGCATTCAAACAAGGACAAACAGCCCAAGGTGGAGTCCGATTTGCCGACGAACAACTAGCATCTCAACTCGAAAACGGCACTCTTTCCGTCCAACTTTTAGACCAATACTGCACCGTGTGGATGGCCGGAATAGTCGCCGAAAAAGTTGTTTACGGCAACGCCCGAGGAGGAGCAGAAGACCGTACAAAAATCAGCGCAATCTTAACACAACTGCGCCGTCCTATTTCCGAAATTCAACTCAAACAAAACTGGGGTTCGCTGCGAGCAAAAACCCTGATCGAAAGCCATCAATCCGCTTACGAAGCCTTAGTCGCAGCCATGGAAAAAAGAGCAACCGTCGCTGAATGCTGCGACATCATCCAGGAAAACTTGCAGCACACAACTTAAATTTTGCACTCTTCCTTCTTAAACCCAGTTTATTGGCATAGCAGTTCGAGCAAAAGATGAGGTATTGACCGATCGATACCTCAATTCCTCAATTCCCCAATCCCCTAATCTAAAATTTAAAACTTGTTCGCTCCCGAACTCGAATCATCGGAAATTTCAACCTGTACCTAATCTTTTTGAGAAAGGGTATAGATGTCTCACTCCACCCAGATTTTGCCTGTCAACCTGGTTTAACAGCATAAATTTCATCACAATAAAAAAATCATGTCACAATCAAAAAATTTTGCAACAAAACTGCAAACACCTAACCAAGAGCGAGAAAAATTGCTGTCGCTGTTAGGTTTCCGCCTCGATCCCGAAACCGAAGTACCGAATCTATATACTCTCATCGTCTATGGAGAAGAAGAACCGCCTTTAGTATCCGGCGGTCAACTTGTATTTTTTACCCGTCCACAACTAGCGATTAACGCTCTCCAATTGTGCGATATCGATGTCAGCGAACTGGGAAGACCACCAACACAAATAGACGTTATTTGCGACATTGCAGAAACCCTGTACTTGCTCGATGCAGAAGATATTGACGAATCAGGGATTATGCTTAACTGTTTGAACGCGCTATTAAATTTAGTAAAAGTCACATTAACACCAATGCCCACAGAGTACAAGCGCGTGCTTTATGCTTTGGCCGACCACTTGAATATTGATGAAGAGTTTGCAGTTTTTTTAGCAGAAGAGGACATCCAGCGTTCGGAGATTGTCAATGCTATTTTGTGGTGTGTGGGAGCAATTACCGCCAAATCTAGATTGCTAACCTAGTAATTTTAATCGGGATTTTTTGAAATTTGATTTAAAAATTAAACTTCTTAAAGTTTTTCAAATTTCTAGTTTAAATTAGGTGGCAAATCCTTGTCTTGTCAATCCTTTGCAAATCACAACAGGAAATGGAGCAATGACTGCAACAGATGTACGCTTGTGGACTGTAAACGAATACCGTCGCATGACCGAAACTGGTATTCTCGATCCAGATGAACGAGTCGAATTAATTGATGGGCAAATTGTTTCAATGAGTGCTAAAAATCCTCCCCATGCTGCAACTAATCTCTGTGCCGCCGACTATCTGAGAAATCTACTAGCAGGACTTGCTTTAATTCGCATCCAAGACCCGGTTACTCTGAATGCCAATTCCGAACCAGAACCGGATATTGCTGTTGTGCAAATCGACCCTCGGCTGTACCAAGATTTTCATCCTGCACCCGGTAACATTTTGTTGTTGGTAGAAGTAGCTGATACTACTTTAGAAACCGATCGTAACCGCAAAGCACGGGCTTATGCTAAGGCTGGAATTGCTGATTATTGGATACTTGATGTTAACAGGCGACAAGTTTATGTTTTTCGCGAACCTGTGGGGGAAAATTACCGACAAGAAACTATATTTGATGAAGATGGAATTTTGTCAATGCTGGCATTTCCAGAAATAGAAATTCAGGTAGGGCGATTGTTTCCTTAAGTTACGGTATTGAACGCATGGGGTTAGAAACCTGGTTTCTACGAAAACTTTCCGAACACTAACAATAAATCTCTACAGAAATCTAGTTTCTGATATCTAAGTTCATTAGTCCAATTACCAATGCCCTATGCCCAATTCCCAATTCCCAATTCCCAAAGCTTCAAAATCATCCCGATCGCCCAAAAAAAACTTAGTATTACAGCCTAACGCGAGTTATACTCCTACTGGAAAGACTGCGATCGCCCAAAAATCACGAAACAAAAGTTTATGAGCAACACTTCCCCCCCTGAAGCAGCGGCCGACAACCCCGAAGCAAAAAAACTCAGTTTCTCCACAAAGTTAGCATACGGCGCGGGAGACCTCGGCCCCGCAATTACTGCGAATGTGCTGGTGTTTTTTCTGCTGTTTTTCTTTACCAACGTGGCGGGTTTGGCTGCGGGGACTGCTAGCAACATTTTGCTAATTGGCAAGGTTTGGGATGCGGTAAATGACCCAATTGTGGGGGTTTTGAGCGATCGCACCTCTCACCCCTGGGGCCGCCGCTATCCTTGGATGGTTTACGGCGCAATTCCTTTCGGCATCTTCTTCTTTTTGCAGTGGATTGTTCCCAGCAAAGATCCGACGATATTGTTTTGGTACTATGTGGCGATCGGCATATTGTTTAACACCGCCTACACCGCCGTCAACCTGCCTTACACCGCCCTCACCCCAGAATTAACCCAAGACTACAACGAACGCACTAGCCTTAATAGTTTCCGGTTTTCTTTCTCGATCGGCGGCAGCATTTTTTCCTTAATTATCGCGCAAATTATCTTTGCCTTAGTTAAAGATGACACTCAGAAATACTTAATATTAGGCGCACTCTGTGCAGTAATTTCAGTAGTGCCTTTGTACTGGTGCTTTTTCGGAACCCGCAAACACGTCCTCTCTCAATTGCAAGACAATCCCGTAGAAGATAATTCTACCTCTTTGCCGATAGGAGAACAGGTGCGGATTGCCTTTAACAATCGCCCTTTTTTGTACGTCATTGGAATTTACCTCTGTTCTTGGCTGGGAGTGCAATTAACTGCTTCGATTTTGCCTTACTTTGTCATCAACTGGATGAAACTACCGTCAGCAACTTTTACCCAAACTGCGATCGCAGTTCAAGGCACCGCACTCGCCATGTTATTTGTTTGGAGTCGAGTTAGCGAACGCTATGGCAAAAAAGCTGTTTATTTTATGGGCATGAGTTTGTGGATTATCGCCCAAGCCGGGCTGTTTTTCCTGCAACCCGGACAGGTAGTTCAAATGTATCTGTTAGCAGTTATGGCTGGTGTGGGAGTTTCTACTGCTTATCTTGTACCTTGGTCGATGATACCGGATGTGATTGAACTCGACGAACTCCAAACCGGCGAAAGACGCGAAGGCGTGTTTTATTCGTTTATGGTGTTGCTGCAAAAAATTGGTTTGGCGATCGGCTTGTGGTTGGTAGGCCAAGCCTTAGAACAAGCTGGATTTCTCGCTACTGTTCAGGGACAGGCTGCGCCCGTACAGCCGGATTCTGCGCTGTTTGCGATTCGAGTTGCGATCGGGCCGCTGCCCACAATTGCTTTAATCTGCGGCATGATTCTCACCTATTTCTATCCGATTACCCGCGAAGTTCATGCAGAAATATTGCTGAAACTTCGAGAAAAGAAAGCACAGAATCAATAAGCTGCAATCAAATTGAGTTACCCAAGTTGCTGTCCCATCTAGAAATCTATCTGCATTTATGATTGCTGCTAAGAAACGGTTTCGATCTGGTATCAAAGATTTATGCAATGCAAGTCTAATCAGCCTCACCAAATAACACTCTGTTGTGCATTGGATACTGACGTGGATCTAGCTTGTTCGTCGCTGTCGGATGGCGAATCACGGCGATAGTTTTAGCTAGGGTTGAAGCAGCCTGAAACCCGTATTTCTAGATTAAAACATCATATCGCCCAGCTTGAGTTCGATCGCCCGTCGCTCCCCAGAAGGCTGGATTTTTTCGATATGTCGATCGACTATCAACTCCCAATTTATTAATTTTTATGTCACTTGCTACCACAAGCAATAGTTTGCGATATAATTAGTAGGGAAATTTGTTATGTATTGTCGAGCAATTATGCTGCTAGTCAAAAAGTTTATAAGTAAAAGCAGATAAAAATTTTTGTTGCAAATGGATTCGATTATTTACGGTGATAAAAATCCGCAGCATAATGTTAATTATTATATCTACGTGAAAAATGCAAAACTTTTTAGCTGGTGCCGAAAGCGGGTAAGTTAACAGGTGCTGCTGCCGTTGGTGGCGATCGCAAAAATGGCAGAGATGACAAGGCAATACCATGGCGCTATGCGGCCCTGGTGTGACGGCAAATTGTAAAAGTTTGGTAAAGTTATGGCGCTATGGGGCCCCGGGAGGAGACGCAGGGCGAAAACGCCGGCAGTGCCTTGCAGCAAGCCTAAATACCACCACCACACACCAGACAGAAACGCAGTCAGATACAACTCTCTGTTCAATTATAAAAAAAATTTGGCAGCCGACACAAAGGGATTTAGTTATTATTGTATGGGTGAAATGCGATCGCCAGAAGTATGAGAAGGAGGTAGAACAGACCGATAATTTCCTGTGATATCCTGAAGTCAATGGTGAAAATATCAACCAGAAGGCTCGCAAAATAAAGCTGATTTTACCAAAAAAATATCCAAGAGGTCAACATGGAAACAGAACAGGACGCTCATATCGTACCCATTAGCAACCAGAGCCGACAGGTGCAGCAATTTTCCGTTGATGAGGGAGAAGACTTAAGCGCGGCGCCTCAGAAAGGATTGAATCTAAAGCCGTTGTTCAGGACTTTTGGGCGACAAGCGATAGTTATTATTGGGATTATCGCTCTAGCAGGCGGTGCAGTTTATTTTCAAATCAAGCAAGGTAAGAAAACATATCAAGGGGATTTTCGGATACTGGTGGAACCCGTGACAACGGAGGCAAGACTTACCGACGCATCTGCTCTCGCCAATCGCAGCGAGGGGGGGGCAGTGCCTAATCGAGAATTTTTTAGTTTGGACTATGCAACTCAACTTCAAATTCTCCAGAGTCCTCAGATGCTATCGGCTATTTCTAAACAAGTCCAAAAAAAATATCCAGAAATTACTGAGGAAATTCTAAAAAAAGGATTGCTCGTGTTGCGCCTCGGAGACAATGAGATTACGCAAACTAAAATTTTGGAAGTTCGTTTCCTGGGGCAGGACCCTCAATTAATTGAGTTTGTTTTAGAAGAAACTAAAAAGAAATATTTAAAGTACAGCCTTGACGAACGCAAGACTCGCATTGGTCAAGGTGTTAATTTTATTGAAAAGCAGCTTCCGGAACTCGACAAGCGCGTCAATAACCTGAAGTCGGAGTTACAGGTAATACAGCAGCAGCAAAAGATTACCGATCCTAAAGAACAAGGCGCGCAATTGATCGTGCAAGTTCGCACCGTAGAAAATTTAGAGTTAGAAACTCAAAGGCTGCTGCAAGAACAGAAAACACTGTACGCTAACTTGCAAAAACAATTAGATTTCACACCAAACGAAGCTATTGCTGCTTCAGCTTTAAGCGAAGAACCTCAATATAAAGAGTTGCTGACTAAGGTTAAGGAAGTAGAAGGTCAGATTGCTGTTGAAACAGCTAGGTTTAAATCTGCTAACCCGATAGTAGAAGCTTTAGAGCGCAAGCGGGCAAATTTAGTAGCTTTGCTAAACCAGCAAACTGAGCGAATTTTGGGGCAAAATTTAGTAGGCACGGCAGCCAATTCTAAAGTTCAGAATTTTCAAAATTCGATTCGCATCGGTTTGATCAAACAATTGGTTGATACTGCTAACCAAGTTCAAGTTTTAGAAGCTCGCAGTCAGGCGATCGCCCAAACTAAAATTAATTTGACCCGAGAAGCCAGAGAATTCCCTAGCATAGCCCGCCGCTACAACGAACTGCAACAGCAATTAGACATAGCAGCGCGCACCCGCGATCAACTTTTAAGTCAGCGGGAAAATCTGCGCGTCCAAGCAGCCCAAAGTCAAGTACCTTGGGAAATAATTTCCAAGCCTCAGGTACCGCGAGATATTAAAACAGGCCAAGCGATTCCCGTTGCCTCGAAAAATGCTAACAAATTTTTCATGGCAATTTTTGGGGGGCTAGTTTTGGGTCTGGTAGTGGCTATCATCATTGAAAAGTGGCGCAATATTTTCTACTGTGCGGATGATGTTAAAGATGCGTTTGACCCGCCTTTATTGGGAGTAATTCCTCGTGACAAAAATGCTAAAAAATTTCCGCCTTCTATTGCTAATGCCTATGCTTATCTGGAAGGAAAAGAGGGGAATCATAAAATTGCTTCGGAATTTATAGAAGCTTTTGACTCTCTTTATACTAATATCCGCTTTCTTTCTTCACATCGAACGATTAGCTCTGTGGCAGTGGGTTCGGCTACGGCTGGCGAAGGCAAATCTACCGTTGCTTTAAACTTAGCTCACGTGGCAGCGCTGGCGGGTCAGCGAGTGCTGTTGGTAGACGCGAATTTGCATTTCCCTAGCCTGCACTTGCTGTTGGATCTGCCTAATGTCAAGGGATTGAGCAATTTGCTAGAAAATAAAAGCGAACCCAGTGAAATTATCCAGCGATCGCATTTAGCAGATAATCTTTTTGTATTAACTGCCGGTCTTCCGATTCCTGGTACTGCTAGACGGCTTGCCTCATCAGGGATGCAGTATTTAATGGAAGAACTGCACGCAACATTTGACTTAGTTATCTACGATACGCCCCCGCTGGCTGATAGTAAAGATGCGAATTTTTTAGCGGCGCGCACAGATGGCATACTGATGGTTGTAGCCCTTCGTCAGGCAAAGTTTTCCGCAGTTAAAAAAGTTTTCAGTCAATTAGAAAATTTTGGCATCCCCTGCTTGGGGACAGTTGCTAATCACCCCACCAAAGGCAACAAGTATCAAGCATCTCAACCATCAATGGTGGCAGAGAAAAACGACTATTTGAATTTGGCACCAGTAGAGTCTGGCATCCGCAAACTAGCTCCCAAAAAAGAGTGAGAGTAAATTGGCGTTAAAACCCCCTCTATTGCTCCAAAGCCAGAGGGGGAGACGGCGATATCGGAGAAATTACCAACCAACAAAAGCGGTAGCTAACCCGAATTTGCGATCGCCAAAAAAGATCGGCCACCCGCAAATTTTAGACCAAACAATCGGAAGAGCCGGTATCGCTTGCACTCGGGCCCTCGCGAATCTCTCGGCCTCAAATCAAAAATCGACTGGCTGACTAATTTCCCTCCGGCTGGGTAGGAAATGTGACCTTAAAATTAGTCCAGCCATTGCTGCTTTCTACCTCAATTTTTCCCTGCAACTGTTCGACAAGTTTTTGAACCAAAGCTAAACCCAAACCTGTACCTCCTTGTTTCCAAGGATCGGCGTTGGGAACTCGATAAAATTTCTCAAAAATTCGAGGTAATTCTTCTATTGAAATGGACGATTGATTGCTGAGTATAAATTGAATTTCCGAAGCCATAACACTTGCTGCTCGCTGATTAGTCTCTGGTGTTGCATATTCTTTTTTGCGATTTTTGCACTCTACCATGAGAGAGATTTGACCGTCATTGGCAGTATATTTACAGGCATTGTTGAGCAGTTCTGCTAAAATTCTTCCCAAACTAGCCCGGTTGGAACAGATTGTGGGTAGTTGGCGTTCGCATTCTACTCGCAAATGCTGGTGGCGGTTCTGGGCGCGGGTGTAAAACGGGTCGATAATTGTAGGCAGCCAGACTTCTAAGTTTACTGGTTCGAGGTCGATCGGACAAGTTGATGCTTCGAGCCGCTGCAAATCGAGTAAAGCATTAATCAAATCTGTTTCTCTAGTACATTCTGTTTCTAAAATTTCTAAATATATCTGGCGCCGATCTACTGTGGGAGAAATTCTCAGCATATGAATGGCCATTTTCATATTAGCTAAAGGCGTGCGCAGCTCGTGAGAAACTGTGCTAAGAAATTCATCTTTTAGGAGGTTTAAATGCTGGAGTTCCTGAACTTTTTGCTGTAATTGGGCGGTGCGTTCTTGGACTTGACGTTCGAGGTCGGTATTGAGATTTTGTACTTGCTGGTAGAGTTGAGCTTGCTGAATGGCGATCGCGATTTGAGTTGCCAGTTGCAGCAGCAAATCCAATTCCGAAGACTGCCACTGCCTGGATTTTGAGCACTGATGGACGCACATCATCCCCCACAAATTGCCGTCTTGCAAAATTGGTACAATCAAATAAGCTTTGATTTGTGCTTGCTGGAAACGCGCATATTTTTCGGTACTCAAACTAGCTTTGTCGATGTCGGAGACTGCATAAATCTCATTTTTTATCGCCAAAGCATCTTCTTGCCAAATATTATCTGGCATGATTTCTCCCAAGATAGAAGACCAATTTTCGGAAACGGATTCTGCCACAAAAATGCCGAAATTGCTCGACTCCCAACGCACGATCGCTACTCTGTCGGCGTGCAAAACTTGCCGGACTTCATCGACGCTGGCGTGGAGAATTTCTTCGAGGTTTAAGGATTGGTGAATCCGCAAGGAAATTTGAGTTAACAGCCGATCGCGCTGCACCTGTTCGTGGAGTTTGGCAGTCCGTTCGCGCACCTGCTGCTCCAATTTAACATTGCGGCTTTGCAGCAGTTCCAATTTTTCCGATTGCAGTTGATAAACCGACTGCTGCAACTGTTTGACAACTCGGTACATTTCTGTGGGGTCGAGGACTCTGAGCAAGCTGGTTTGGGTGATAATTCCCAACAGTTCGCCGCGCCCCCCGCACACGACCAACCGCTGCACTTGTTGCTGCTGCATTTGTTTGTGCGCCGTCCACAGGGAATCGGAAGGTTGCAGAAATTGCAGGGGAGTTCTCATAACTTTTTGAGCTGGGGTTTGCTCGAAATTTAGTTCGAGAAACTGTGCCTGCACAATGTCGTATTCGGTAATAATTCCCAAGGGTTGGTGAAAGGAATATTGAAAAATGGAGGTAGAGTCATCCTTGGGCTTCTCCATTGTTAATTCTTTGTTTTTTGTAATGACTACGCAACTGACTTGATGCTCTGACATCAGTTCGGTTATCTTGAGCAGCGAGCTGGTGTGGGGCGCTGTAATTGGCGTAGTCATCAATTCTGCTACCCGCCGCAATTTGAGAATGTTTGAAGGCTGCAATACTTGGCGAATTCTTTCCCGGGTCAGCACTCCTACCAAGTGTCGAAATTGATTGACTATCGGCAAATAGCGAATTCGGTGCTGGCGAAATAACGATAAAGCGGTAAACACATCTTGGTCGTCGGATTCTGTGAGGGAAACCGACACCGGAGACATCACTTCTGAAATTGGTATTTTGTGTAGGGCTACTTTTTGCTGGCTGTCGATTTTACCAGAAGCGATCAGCCTCACTAAATCGGCGGGAGTTAAAATCCCGATTAACAGCCCGCGGCTGGGGTTTTCTGATAAATTTCCGGTGGTAATAATCTGCTGGTTCTGCACGACGAGCACGCAGCGGGCCCGCACTTTGTCCGGCGCGGAGGGTTCCGTCACCGTCCCCCGGTCTGAAACTAAAGCTGCTTTGACTAACGGACAACTGTTTTGTAACTGACTCATCAGGGCGATCGCCACTGCTAAGGAAGTTTCGGGTCCGGCTGTTAGGGGGTAGCGGTCGATCGCCTGTTCCAAGGCTGAGGAGTAAAACGGCGGGTGATAAAAGGGCATAGTTAATTGCAGGTTGTCGGATGGCGGCTAATAGCTGGTAAAAGTATAGTCATCTATGACATGACGTGGGAGGCATGAAGTCCCTCCCCTTTCACTTTCACTTTGAGCGGATTAACCCGCCTCGGCTGAGCTAC
>NZ_JAUBOJ010000282.1:0-10109 GCF_036700185.1 Microcoleus sp. BM001215392
CCGCATTCAATATGGGATTATAACTAATAACTTATCTGCGGTCATGCTTCGCCCTCTTCCAAAACCAGATGCACCCCAAATATTGTTTCTAAAAATACCCAAAACAATGGGGAGAAATTGCATATTTTGGGTAGCGTCAAAGCGCACCCCACAAGAATTTGATTGTTTCTTAAAATACGATTTAAATGCCGAACAGCTTAAACGATCGCGAAAAATTGCAACAGTCGATCGCGCTTTACGAAAGAGCGATCGTCCAAAATCCCAATTCGCCCTCAGCTTACCACGATTTAGGAAAAGCCCTGCAACAAAACGGCCAAATTGCCGCCGCCGTCGCCTGTCACCAAAAAGCCATTCTCCTGCAACCAAACTTTACCGCCGCTTACTTCCCGTTAATGTACGCGCCCCTCCCCAAAGATTCTCCTCTGATTGACGGTTTGGTGGCTCTGTACCGCGAAGTTATCGAGATTTTGCCAAATTTCCCCTTAGCCTACATTAACTTGGCAGTGGCGCTGAGCAAGCAGGGAAAAATCCAGGAGTCGATCGCACTTTTTCAAACCGCAGTCCGCTTGCAAACTGTAGCATCTCGCCCGGAACTGTCGCAAGTAGAATGGAATTCTACCGGATTGCGCGAACCCGATTTCATCATCATCGGTTCTCCGAGGTGCGGCACAACTTCTCTCTACAAATATATCACTTCGCACCCGCAAATTTTACCCGCTGCCAATAAAGAAATCTGTTTCTTCTCAGAACATTTCAACAAAGGATTAGCTTGGTATCAAGCGCACTTTCCGCCGCCAATAGAGGCGCATCATTTTTTCACAGGAGAAGCAACTCCGACTTATCTAACTCACCCGCTAGCTGCGTCAAGATTGCACGGATGTTTGCCAAAAGTTAAGCTGATTGTGATTTTGCGAAATCCAGTCGATCGCGCTTTGTCGCACTATCAAATGCTGGTGAGGCGCGGCACGGAATGCAGGACGTTTGAAAAGGCGATCGATGCCGAGTTGCAATTACTTGCTGGCGCTACCGAAACAAGTTTAGCAGATAAAAGTTATTGGAAAGATTGTCATTATATTTATAAGAGTCTTTATGCTTGCAGCCTCAAACAGTGGATGAATTTTTTTCCCAGGGAACAGTTTTTAATATTGCAGAGTGAAGAATTTTATGCAAATCCGGCTGCGACACTCAGCCAAGTCTTTAATTTTTTAGATTTACCAGATTATCAACTCAGCGATTACAAACAATATAACAGTGCTAATTATCAGCCGGTGAATGATGTTGTCAGTCAGGGACTGCGCGAATATTTTCAGCCGCACAATCAAGAATTAGCCGAATATACGAATAGAGAATTTGCATGGTAAGTATCGTATACTGTAGGGTGCGTCAGAAGCTGACGCACCCTACTAGAATCGCGCAGAGGGTTTGGAGTTGCTTTATAATTAGACCTCTTGCAAAAATAATTTTCTGATATATCAGAGTGCCTACCCCCTATCTATCGGGGCAAGCTAGGGCAGTTTTATTATCGTCATACAAATTAGGTACGTTGTTGCGCTTGGGCGCTCTTTGCTAATATTATAAAGAGCGCCCAAGCGCAACAACGTACCTTGAGAAGATGGATATGCCTTTAGATTTTTACGAACAGCAGCCGTCGCCTTCTGTCAGAGACACGAAAGCGAATGGGGAGGCGCAAGAATTGTTGACTACTGATGAAGTAATGGCTGGGACAAAAGTTATAATGACTCACGCCCAAAGGCAAGCATTTCTCAAAACATCTCGCCTTGGAAAGATATTTGGTGTTGCTCATTTGCTACCTGAAATTGAAGATGTCGCACACAAAGTACGTGAAGAGTCAATTAGGATGTCGCTGGTGCGCGAGCGTCTTAGAATGAACATTTTAACTTTTAAAACTCAGATCGTCCTGCTCACTTGGCTATTATATATTTCTTCTAGCGAGCAAGACGATCGCACGGAGTGAAAAATGCTTGGAATGAAAATCGGGATGACTCCGGGGATGTTTCTGTCCCCGGCTAATTCATCCCTCTACTCTGCAATGTTCGCCAAACCTACTTACTCGCATAACCCGTACTTACCAAAAACTCGCGCAACTTCCCAAAGAATTGAGTGCGATCGCGCCCTTGATAAACTCCCTCCAATAACCGCCAGCCTTCCGCCTCCTGGCCCGCCACATACTTGCTCGCCATGAAGGCCGCCAACACGCCTTTTACCTCTGCATCTTCGCTTAAGCGCTTCCGAGATTCCAGCCACAACTCAGCACCATTGCTGTATACTTCCACGAGATACTGCTTCGTAACATCTTCCATTTTACCTGGCCGGTACTGCCAAATTTGCAGCGGTAAGCGAGAATCGGCAGAATTGGTAAAAGCCTCGGCAAATCGCCCGTCTTGACTCTTGAACTCCGGGATATCATTTTTGCCAAAATCGACAATTTCGTAACTCACATTGCCCCAAAAATGCTTGATGTGAGTGTATTTCTTTGCCGCGGAGTCGTAGCGGTAAATAAACGAATAATTGCAACAGCGGACGCCGCTGTTGATTGAGACTAAATCTGCCAGCACTTCCGGTTCCTTGTCGCCGTCCAAATCGCGGATTCGCACGGATAACAAACGCCCTTCCGATACTTCATCGCTGGCTTTTTTGTCGGGATTGTCTGCTAGAGAACGAGTGGGAATCAGCACTGGTTCTTCTAGTAACGTTTTACCGTCACGGATAATTTTGATGCGGATATTTTTAGCATTTTCTGCTTCTTTCACGAAAGAAACTTCCGCCCGAACTTTCCCAGACTCCGAGATTTCTGTGGTTCTCGGCGGGCCGATATCCGGCGGAACTTGCGCGATGTATTGTGAGGGAACTAAAGCTGTTTGGCCTGGTTTGGCGATCGCCTGACACAGAAAAGTTGCTACTTCGGCGCGCGTTGCATTGCGTGTAGGTTCTAACTGTTTGACGGCGGGATAATTGACCACAAGTCGTTTTTCTGCGGCGGCGGCGATCGCATTTCTCGCAAGTTCGGGAATGTCTCGCGCATCTTCAAAAGTCGCATTCAAAATCTCAGGCGCTGAACCAGCAGGCGTATATTTCAAGCCGCTGCTTAAGGCTACCAAAACCTGCCAGCGGGGAATGTTCAAAGTCGCATTGAAAATACTGCCACTGGAACCGGACATAAAACCCGTTTGATAAGCTTCTCGAATGGCTTTATAACCCCAGTAATTCGTGGGAATATCTGCAAAGTCGATCGGATTGCGGACGGTTTTTGCATCAGGAAAAGCTCTGCGCAGCATCGCCGCAAATTCAGCGCGACTGACTGGGCGGTTCGGGCGAAAAGTGCCATCTTCGTAGTAGCCGCTGATGATTTTTTTCTCGGCTAATTCTTCTATACAGGCTTGAGCCCAATGGTCTTTGACATCTTTAAATTTGGCTTCTGCCAATGCCGGCGCTACATTCAGGCCTGGAAACACTAAATTGCCGATGATTATGCCCAGGGCTACCACTAAAGCGATGACAGCTTGACGTTTGTGCGATCGAACCATACCACAGCCTCCTCTACTTGCTTTCTTTGCGATCGAAACCGAAGCAAATCTTATACAATATCAGGTATTCTACCCTGTTTGTGTTAACATACTCAGGATTTCTGCATTCACAGCCGTACAGTGATTGCAAGTCCAAGCGAAGCAATTTTAAACCTTGGCGATTGCTTTGCTGGCGATCGCACTGACACAATCAGACAGAAATTTGTTGCCACAGGCGATCGACTGTTACAAACTTGTAACCTTTATACAACAGCAATGGAATAATTTTATCAGCAGAAGCCGCCACATCTTCGCCGCCGCAATAACCGTCGTGCAGTACAATTATTGAGCCATTTTCTGTTTGCTGCACGACGCGACTCGTAACTTTCATCACCCCCGGCCGCACCCAATCTTCCGGGACAACACTCCACATTACCGGGCGATATTCCCACTGTTGCAATAACTCTAATGTTCGCGGCCTAAAAATGCCATTTGGCGGGCGCACATCGCGGATTAATTTTGGGTCTAAATCGCAAGCTTTGCTGATTGCTTTTCTTGTATCTTCTAAACTGTGTTTGAGTTCGTGGGTTTTGAGTTTGGCAAACGATACGTGCTGGTAGCCGTGGAGGCCGATCCAGTGTCCGCGATCGTACACTTCTTTAGCCGTTTCTGGATGCCTGTCCACGCAAAAACCCAGCCAGAAAAAACTCGCTTTGATGTCGTATTTATCTAAAACTTTTAGCAGTTGAGGCGTGTGATTTCGGTGCGGCCCATCATCAAATGTTAGGGCAATTTCTCGGCTGTTGATATCTCCCGTCCACAGACATCCGGGAAAAGCCGTTTTGAGAATGGGATGAACGACAGGAAATAAAGGTGCTAGGGGCATTGATTGACCTTGTTAAATGCGATCGGGTAGAAATGAAGCTGTGTTACAATAAATTAAACTTAACTCAATTGAGGTGAATATGACAACTGCCGTTGAGATAGGAACGCTAATTGTCCGCACGCCAGGAACTTGCGGTGGCCGCCCGCGAATTGCAGGAACTCGAATTACGGTACAGAACATTGCTATTGATTTTAATGCCGGGATGACTCCACAACAAATGATTGATGAAAGACCGCATTTGACCTTAGCAAAAATTTATGCAGCGCTCACTTATTATTATGCAAACCAGGAAGCAATGGACGCAGAAATAGCAGCTTACTACGAAGAGTATGACCGTTTGGAAGCAGAATATATGGCAGGTAAGCTATCGTGAGCAGAATTTGTTTATACATGGATGAGGATATTCTCCAACGCTCGTTGATACTCGCTCTGCGAACTTCTGGTATAGACGTAATAACTACCTCGGACGCTAACAACCTTAGCTGTTCAGATGAGGAACAACTCATTTGGGCAGCAGAGCAAGGGCGTGCCATATACAGTTTCAACACTAAAGATTTTTGTCGTTTGCACAGTACCTTTGTGGCCCAAGAGATCGGTCATGCTGGAATTATTATGGGTGTTCAACAGCGGTACTCGATTGGCGAGCAGTTGCGGGGTATTTTAAACTTGATTGCTACTAAGTCAGCCGAAGATATGATAAATCAATTGGTATTTTTAGCGGAGTACATAAAATCTGAATAAAAGCCTAGAATCATCGGTCGCACCAGAAAATACAAACCTGTTTAACTCTTTTGATATAGCCTCAAACTATCTCCGATCGCACTCACCTCTATCTCAAGATCGATGCGATCGCCCTACAGTGTCCTCCTATACTAAAAACAAGCATAAATAATCGATAAACCACTAAGGAGGAGCAATGTCAGAGGAATATCTAGCAGAACGCACAGTTTCAGCCGTATTTAAGGAAGAAGAACAATTAGACGGCGTAATTCGGCGGTTGCTCGATCGCGGAGTCTCCCGCGACCACATCTCAGTCATGGGCAAAAACTTTCAGTCCAAAACTAAAATTGCCGGCTTTCTAACTAAAAAAGATGTGATTTTAGGAGGCCTGAGAAGCGGCGCGATTTTTGGTTCCTTATTCGGTTCTTTTTTGGGCTTGCTAACAGGCGTCGGCGTGCTGTTTATTCCCTTTGTCGGTGCAGTAGTATCCGCAGGCCCGCTGGGTGCTGTATTGTTAGGTGCAGCTAGCGGCGCGATCGCAGGTTCGGCCGGTGCGGGCTTAGTTTCGGCATTAGTTGCTTTGGGAATGCCCGAAGACAAAGCAACTATCTATCAAACCCGCGTTGAAGCAGGCGAATTTCTGGTGATGGCCGAAGTTCCCGCAGATAAATCTGGCGAATTCCAACTGTTGCTAGAAAGCGCAGGCGGCGAAGAAGTTTCAGTTAGCGAAATGACGCTACCGCGCGCCGTCAAAGGTCGCTGCAACAGTCCGGCTGACTTGTCTCCAGAAGTGCGATCGCACCTGTCGGAAGCAGCACAAAAAACCTTTATGGAATCCTACAACAGCGCCTTTGACGAAAGCAACGACTCGATCCAAGCCGAACACGCAGCCTGGGAAGCCATTCACAAGCAGTACGAAGAAGATGAAAGCGGCGTTTGGACTAAGCCTTTAGCTAAAGTCTAGTACCCCCCGATTAACTAATAAAAGATAGAATGCAGCCTCTAGAACTGAAGTTTTAGAGGCTTGTAATATTTGAGAGTTTAGATTAGATAGGACAATATTGTCTCAGTCATTTTATATCACATCAGGTAGCATCGTCCTGTATTCATCTCTCTCTTCTCTTCCTCTGTGTTCTCTGCGCTCTCTGCGGTAAAATTATTCCGATACAACTGGAAACGATATTAATCAAATTTGGGCACGAGGCTCGGAGCAACGTCCCACAATCTTTGTTCTTGTGGGACGTTGCTCCGAGCATCGTCCTATTTATTTTTACCAGAGGTCTCTTTTATAATTGTGAATTATGAAAAACTTAATTTTTCTGGTCTTGCACAAAGTTGCCCTGTCAAGTACAATCTACAGGCTGACAATCTAAAATTGGGAAAGCAAATGCAAAAATACGTTTGTACAGTTTGCAATTACGTCTACGATCCAGAAGTAGGCGACCCCGACGGAGACATACCGCCCGGTACAGCCTTTGAAGATATCCCCGACGATTGGGTTTGTCCGACTTGCGGGGCGACAAAATCCGATTTTGAACCAGAAGAATAAGCGAGAAAAAATTTGTCCGATCGAATGCTAAAAATTACAGTCATAGGCGGGGGTGCAGCGGGTTTTTTTAGTGCAATTACCTGTGCCAAAACCTACCCGCAAGCCCGCGTCACTTTACTAGAAGCAGGCCGCCAACTTCTAGCAAAAGTTCGCATTTCTGGCGGCGGACGCTGCAATGTCACTCATGCTTGTTTTGACCCCGGTGTTTTAGTGCAGAATTACCCCAGAGGTGGAAAAGCTCTGCGCGGTGCTTTTACTAGATTTCAACCCCGCGATACTGTTGATTGGTTCGCCAGTCATGGTGTTAAATTGAAAACAGAAGCAGACGGGCGAATGTTTCCGATTACAGACGATTCGGAGACAATTGTTAACTGTTTGATCCGCGCCGCTGAGGATGCAGGCGTGAGGATTCGCACGGGCGATGCAGTCGTTTCAGTCAAGAAAATAATCGGAAATACCGCAGCAGAGGACGGCTGGGAAGGTGCGGTACCTGGGTTTACTATTGAGTTGAAATCTGGGGAAGAGTTGAAGTGCGATCGCATCCTTCTCGCTACAGGTAGCAATCCGTCGGGTTTCAAATGGGCAAAAGAGTTAGGTAATACTGTAGAAGTGCCCGTTCCTTCTCTATTTACTTTTAATATTGCTGATGGCAGAATCAAAGATTTAGCCGGGGTTTCGGTTCCGAATGCTAAGGTGAAATTGCCGGGAGCAAAATTAGAACAAAGCGGGCCTTTGTTAATCACTCACTGGGGTGTCAGCGGGCCTGCTGTACTCAAACTTTCGGCTTGGGGTGCGAGATTTTTGCACGATCGCCATTATCGAACATCTGTGCTGATTAATTGGCTTCCTCAGTACAACGCGGAGGTTTTGCGCCAGCAACTGCTAGGGGTCAAATCGCAGTTGTCGCACCGATTGATCGTCTCTAGCTGTCCGTTTCCGATGCCGCGCCGCCTCTGGGAACGTTTGACAAGTTCGATCGGCATTGACGAGCAAAAACGCTGGGCTGACTTATCCAACAAAGCCCTCGATCGCCTTTTACAAGAACTCGTCCAAGGCGAATATCAAATCGCTGGAAAGGGCGCATTTAAGGAAGAATTCGTCACCTGCGGCGGTGTCAACCTCAAGGAAGTCGATTTTAAGACAATGGAAAGCCGCCGCTGTCCCGGACTTTTCTTTGCTGGCGAAATCTTGGATATCGACGGCGTGACGGGCGGTTTTAACTTCCAAAGTGCTTGGACTACGGCGTGGTTGGCCGGAATCGCGATCGGCAAATGATACTATTTTAAGCTTGCGATCGAGCGAGGTTTGGGAGTTGCGATCGGGCGATCGGCTTGCCAGTATTAAATTTTGTGTTATTTTTGAATTAAGGCGCACCAAATGTGAGTCAACTTCAGCTTGCAGACAAAATTAGTAGTTTTGCCTCCTTCAACATCGGGTGAGATACATGAAAAACTTGAATCTACAAAACCTAAAGTTCGATCGCCACCTTGACTCACCTTTCCTCGAAAAAAACGGCTTACTGGAATTCAACCCCAAATTTATCAGTCCCGAATTTTTAACAACCTGGACGTTTGAAACAAAGCTGTACGACGAACAAGTTGCGATCGACCACTTTGTCATCACATTTCCCAGTCGCACTCAACTCGAAGACTACGCCGAATCTTTTCGCCCCTTCGGCGCCAAAACAGTTGAAGGCCCCGACTTATTCCCAATCAACTTCTGTTCGGAAAACATCAATGTTCCCTCCGATTTATGGCTGCATTTAATGACCTTATTAATGCCAGCCGGCGGCTTAGTAGTATTGGATTCGCCCCACGCAGCCGGCGACCAAAAAAACCGCTTCCAGCAAGAAAGAGGATTAACAGCAGTTCACCACATCGCGATTCGAGTCGAAAACGTGCAGAATGCTGCTACAATATGGCAAAATAAAAACTTTAAGCCTTTGTCAGAGAAACCTTTAAATTACGGCTCATTAACCCAGTGGTTTCTGCAAAACCCCGCCGGACAAATTATCGAATTAATCGAACGGCGCCCCGGGAATAACGCCACTTTCGACTGCAAAAATATAGCAGGTTTGCGCCTGAGCGAACAAGTTCCGAAACGAATGAGTGTAGCGGCTGTAACGGATGTAACGGATGTCAGTCAAAAGTCCGAGGAAACGCGGCTCAAATAACAAATAATAAATAACAACTAATGCCCGATCCCCAATTCCCAATTACCAAACATCTATGATAGCAGTAAAAGTTCCAAAAGTCACTTTTCAACCCCCAACCTTCAACTCAATTGAAGAAGAACGCCGCCACCGCAAACAGCGTTTAGCCGCCGCACTCAGATTATTTGGTCGCTTCGGATTTAGCGAAGGAATTGCCGGACACATCACTGTCCGCGACCCCGAACACCTCGATCATTTCTGGGTAAATTCCTTTGGAATGCACTTTAGTTTAATTGGAGTCAGCGACCTAATTTTAGTCAACCACAAAGGCGAAGTTGTTGAAGGAAATAAACCCGTAAACGAAGCAGCATTTGCGATTCATTCGCAAGTTCACGCAGCCCGCCCCGACGTAATCGCAGCAGCGCACGCCCATTCACCCTACGGCAAAAGTTGGTCGAGTCTCGGTCGGATTCTTGACCCGCTGACTCAAGATGCTTGTTCTTTTTACGAAGATCACGCTTTATTTGACGATTACACCGGAGTTGTTTTGGAAATCGAAGAAGCTAAACGCATCGCCAAAACTTTAGGAGATAAAAAAGCGATTATTTTACAAAATCACGGACTGTTGACAGTAGGTGAAACAGTTGATGAAGCAGCTTGGTGGTTTATTGCAATGGAACGTTCTTGTCAGGCGCAGTTAATGGCCGAAGCAGCCGGAAAACCCATTCTCATCAAGCCAGAATGTGCGCGTTTGACACAGCAGCAAGTCGGATCGCACCGCATGGGATGGTTTAGCTTTCAACCACTTTATGACATGATTGTGCGCCGGGAACCTGACTTGTTAGATTAACAGCTTTGATATTATCCACAAAAAAAATGGTTCGATCGTTCGGACTTTAGTCCTGATTGACTCCTAGAGAAGAAGAGGACTGAAGTCCGAACGATCGAACTTAAGGAGTTTAGAGATTTATCTCGAAGCCGATTCCAGCCAAGCAACCAAATCCTCTTGACTGGTAAAATCTAGCAAAATTTCTCCTAAATCATCTAATTGTTGGGGAGATAACTGCTGGATGCGAGTTTGGATTGTTGCTGGTATTTCACCAGTACGCCGCGCGATTTGACGCATAATTAATGCTATTTGTCCCTCAATTAGACCTTCTTGACGACCTTCTTGACGACCTTCTTGGCGACCTTCTTGCATCCCTTTGATAACAGCACCGCGTTGGTCTTCAAAAAACATTTCCCGCTTTTCTAATGCTTGTAATTCCTCAAGGTTTA
>NZ_JAUBOJ010000283.1:0-10107 GCF_036700185.1 Microcoleus sp. BM001215392
CGCCCAAATGCTACGCCCCTACATATACATTTCGACTTTTGCAAGAGATCTACTGAAAATCTAAGATCTAAAATCTAAAATCTAAAATCTAAAATCGGATGACTCAAGTTTCGATAAATGCTCTAGTTCAAGGGGCAATTTCAGGAGATTATATTGTCAGCTTTCCCACTGATACTGTACCTGCTTTGGCGACGCGGCCCGATCGCGCGGAGTTGATTTTTGTGGCAAAACGGCGCAGCCAAGACAAACCGCTGATTTTGATGGCTGCATCGGCGGAGGCTTTGTGGCCTTACGTGCAGGGGAGTCCAGCAGAGTTGAATTTGTGGCAGCAAGTGGCTGCATCCTATTGGCCGGGGGCGCTCACTTTGGTGCTGCCGGCTTCGCCGCTGGTGCCGGCGGCCATGAATGCGATCGATCGAAGTACGATCGGAATACGAGTGCCTAACTTTGCCCTTGCACTCCAGATTTTAGAGCAGACAGGCCCTTTGGCTACTACCAGTGCTAATTTGTCCGGCCAAGCGCCTCTAGAGTCGGTGGCAGAAATTGAGGCGCAGTTTCCAGAAGTCTTGACATTAGTTGCTGCTGAATTAGCAACAGCGCCAACAGCTTCGAGTTTGCCTTCGACTGTGGCTAAATGGACTGCTGGCGGTTGGGAAATATTGCGACAGGGCGCGATCGAGCTAAAATGCTAAAAGCTAAACTCCAAGGCAAAGTAATATGGCGCCGATCGGCTGGAGCGACTTGATATATTTAGGTATGGGACTGTCCCTGGGTTTGGGAAGCAGTTTGATTTGGCGCCCGCGGCAAAAAAGCTCGCAACAGCCAGAACCTGCGCCCAATCTGCTACCAACTCCTCAAGAAATTAACTTAGAGAAGGTTGATTCCCTTTCCGAGCAACTGAAGCAAACTCAATTGGCTTATCAGATGGCATCGGAGATGAGTCTATTTAAGGCGGGTTTTTTGGCTCGAACTTCTCACGAGTTGCGATCGCCCCTGAGCACTATGATTGGTACGCTGCAATTAATTCTCTCGGATTTGTGCGACGATCCTGCTGAGGAACGAGAGTTTGTCGAACAAGCTCACATCGCGGCACTCAAGCTGGTGAAGTTGATCGATGAAATTATCTCTGTTGCTAAAACTGAACACGGCACTGACAGGATGGATATTGAGCCGATTCAGTTAGCTAAGGTTTTTGATGAAGTTGATGATTTAACTTATTTGCAAGCTGCTAATCGCAGCATTCGTTTGGAGATATTGCCGCCCGATCCGGGAATTTATGTATTGGCAGATTTGCCTAGGTTTAGGCAAGTTTTAGTTTATTTGGTGGATACTGCTATTGCTCAGATGGAGGAGGGGAGTATTTCTGTTTCTGCGCATTCTTCCCCGGAATCTGGATGCGTTCACATTTGGGTGGACGATCAGCGTTCGGTTAGTGCTTGGAGCGAGTCTTGGGATTTGCTGAAGCACGATTTGGAGTGCGATCCTGCTAAGAGCAGCGATAATTCTAAGGTGTCTTCTGGGATGAGGTTATTGATGAATCAGACCCTTTTAACTTTGATGAATGGAAAGTTGGAGGTTTTGGCGGTGCCTTCTGAGTCGGAAGAGTCCAATTTTAACCGCACTCAGTGTTCTATTCCTTTGGCAAGTTTGTAAAGAAGCAAGTTCGCCAATGGATTCTGTAACGGATTTAGCGGATTTAACGGAGGTAGAGAAAAGGGCAACGGATTTAACGGATTTAATGATTGATAGGTAGTAAGGTGCGCATTGCGCACCCTACATATGAGAGATTTTGGTGTATTTTTTGTGCTTGTTTAGCAAATAGCAGTTACCAGTTGGCCATTGCTAATTTCTAATTCTAGATTTTCTTCTAAAAGCTGATTTTCAAGTACCATTGTCGTGCTGGCGTTGTGTTGAAAACCGATGCGCTCGTAGAAGCTTTGTTTGTAAGTTGTCATCAGATAAACTCGTTCTACTCGGCACATTCGAGGGTGACTCAAGACGGTTTGCACTAATTTGCGCCCGAGTCCTGCACCTTGGTAATCTGGGTGAATGGCGACATCCCAGATTGTAGCTCGATAGATGCCGTCTGAGGTGGCTCTAGCAAAGCCGATCGCGCGCGGGCCGTCCCACACTGTCACAACTGGTTCGCTGTTGGCGATCGCAATTTCCCAATCTTCTATCTTGCGTTCCCTCGCCCAAAAGGCGGCGGCTTTAAATAGTTCTTGGATTTGTGGGATATCGGCGCGATCGCGAGTTGTGCAAAATTGAATGTGACTGGAATCCCTAGTCGCTGATGTCATGCTCTGCGGTGCCTTTAAGTTTTATCTAAACAGTGTTACTTTTACTGTCTTGCACGAGTGAAAGTTAATTTTGTTTGGGAACCCTCAATGATTGAATTCCCGATTTACAAAACTCTACTTATTGACACATATTTTATAACTAATTTCCGTAATTATTAATACTTTTTTGTATAAAGCCAGATAGAAAGAAAGTTGAGACCGCTTTTAGACAAGGGAAGTCCGCCGACGCAGAGTGAAGAAGAGCGCGTAATTTTAACCGCCCATTCTTCAACCCGCAGGCGAGTGGGTTTTGTGTGTATAAATGCGGTTTCAACCGCCCAGTATTCCGATCGCAAACCTATTGGGACATCACGAATGTCTCAATTTTGCAGCCAACGGGCAGCATCTTTGGCGTGATAAGTCAAGATCAAATCGGTACCAGCACGCTTGAATCCTGTCAAGGTTTCCATCACTACTCTTTCTTCGTCAATCCAACCGTTGAGGGCGGCAGCTTTCACCATCGCGTATTCTCCCGAAACGTTGTAAGCAGCAACGGGCAAATTAGTGGCTTCTTTGACGCGCCAGATGATGTCCATGTAAGCTAAAGCGGGTTTAACCATCAGCATATCGGCGCCTTCAGCAATATCGAGAGCAATTTCTTTAAGAGCTTCGCGGCCGTTTCCTGGGTCCATTTGATAGGTGCGCCGATCGCCAAATTGCGGAGCAGAATCCGCCGCATCCCGGAACGGGCCATAATAAGCTGAGGCGTATTTTGCCGCGTAGGACATGATAGGAATATCTTCAAATCCAGCCGAGTCCAATCCTTCGCGAATTGCTCCGACAAAACCGTCCATCATTCCCGAAGGTGCAATAATATCTGCACCAGCTTGAGCTTGAGCAACTGCTGTTTTCTTCAGCAATTCTAGAGTCGGATCGTTCAAAACTCTGCCGCTTAAATCTCCGACTTCCAAATAGCCGCAGTGACCGTGACTCGTATATTCACACAGACAAGTATCGACCATGACGATTAAATCTGGTACGGCTGCTTTAACTGCTGCTGTTGCTTTTTGAACGATACCACAATCGTGCCAAGCACCTGTGGCGTCTGTATCTTTATCTGCGGGAATGCCGAATAAAATAATCGCGGGAATGCCGAGGTCGTAAACTTCTTTTGCTTCTTCTACGATTTTGTCTACCGATAGCTGATAGACTCCGGGCATCGATTTAACTTCTTTGGCAAAACCTTCGCCCGGTACGGCAAATAGAGGGTAAATTAAATCGCTGGTTGTCAGGATATTTTCGCGTACCATCCGGCGGAGTTGGGGATGGTTGCGGAGGCGGCGGGGGCGGTGAGTGGGAAACATAATGTTTTTTTTACGGTAGATAAAGTCCTGCTTTCTGGGACTCGCGGCGTTTGTTTAAAAGTCTAAAGCTTATTGTTGGTCGATCGCCCTCAACTTAAGTAAAGTTCTGTAAAACCCGCGAGCTCCATGGTTCGATGGTTCGGACTCTCTTCCTCCTTCGCAGTCAGGACTCTCTTCCTCGTTCGATGGTTCGGACTCTCTTCCTCTGTTGATCTCTACTCTCTAGCCTTTCTGGTTCCCAGGCTCAGCTTTTTGAGGTGCCCAGATTGGTTGGTACGGATATCTCGCACGCTGCACACCTGTAACCGGGCTGCCCATAAGCGAGGATAGACTGTAAATTATAAATGTATCGAATAGTAACGGTCTTATGTACAAGCAACTAATTTCAAAGATCAAACCGCTTTTGAAATCACTATTTGCGATCGGTCTGGTACTGACGCTAGCCCTCGGTAACGCTGACGGAGCTCTGGCTGCTCGCAGCGGAGGACGGATGGGGGGCGGATCTTTTAGAGCTCCGGCGCGCAGTTACTCGTCTCCTAGCCGCACTTACGCGCCGTCGGGAGGGGGTTACTACCCGGGCGGCTACGGAGGCGGATTTGGTGGCGGCTTCGGTTTCCCCTTCTTGCTGCCATTTTTCGGATTTGGCGGCGGATTTGGTGGCCTGTTCTCAATTTTGATTTTTATTTCGATCGCGAATTTCCTCGTGCAAAGCTTCCGCCGTGCCGGGGGAACAACCGACGAACTCGGCAACAGCACGACTACTAGCACCGTATCTGTGGCCCGCTTGCAAGTTGGTTTGCTAGCAGAAGCCCGCGGTTTGCAGGTCGAACTCGATTCGCTAGCGCGCAAAGCGAATACGGATACAGCGGCCGGCCGCGCTCAGGTGCTGCAAGAATCGACTCTGGCGATGCTGCGCCATCCTGAATACTGGGTTTACGCGGGTGCTGACTCTGTGCAAACTCGCTTGGAAGCAGCCGAAGCTAAATTTAACCAATTTTCTTTGGCAGAACGCAGCAAGTTTACTGAAGAAACGCTCTCGAATTATAACAACCAGCTACGCCAAGCAGGGAGCAACAAAAACTTGCCTGTTTTGCAGGAAAACGGCGCGCTAGTTGGTTCGGATCTCAATTCAGATCCAGGGGAATTTATCGTGGTGACGGTGATTGTCGGTACTCAAGGCAAACTGCAATTACCAGCAGTGAAAAACTCTGAAGATTTGCGCCAAGCTTTGCGCCAGATTGGGGGAGTATCGAGCGAGCAGTTGCTGGCGGTTGAGGTGCTGTGGACTCCTCAAGCTAGCGGTGACACTCTGACTGCTGATGATATGTTGGCCGGCTATCCTGATTTGCGATCGATTTAGCGAAAGAGATGGGGTGCAGAGTATTGGCTGCTGCGCCCCATGCCGTCCCAAAGCTGTGCGGGCTAACCCGATGGGCTTTAGGACGTGCAGCAAGCAGGATTTGGCGGAATGCCGATCGAGTAAAAAAAAGATTCTTCAGCAAATGCTATTATTGAGAGATTATCATTGAGTTTGGTTCATCTAGTATTGGCAAGGCCTGACCTAGAAGCATTTGGCGAACAAGTTAGGCAGAATAAAAAAACTATATTCAGCCAGGAGTGACTGGTTCGGAAGAAGTCACGACAGCCTGCCATCTAAAATTTAATATAAAAAAGCGATCGGGAGCTAAACTTATGGCCGACAGCAGCAGAAAAAAAGCACTTTTTATTTTGAGCCAGTTAAATAATGACGATATTGACTGGATAGTTCAAAAAGGTAAAAAGGAAGTTCTCGCTCCGGGCACGATTTTGATCCATGAAGGGAGACAACTCGATGCGCTCTACATAGTTTTAAAGGGGAATTTGAGCGTTTTGCTCGACGCACACGAAACTAAAGAACTGGCGAAAATATCCAGCGGAGAACTTGTGGGAGAAGTTTCTTTCATTGATGCTCGCCCTCCTTTAGCCACTGTAAAGGCACTCGAAGAAACTCACTTGCTGGCGATTCCCAGACGGCAGTTAGTAATCAAACTGCAACACGATATGGGCTTTGCTTCCCGCTTCTATTATGGAATTTCGCTGTGTCTGGCAGACAGGATGCGCGGCACCATCAGACATATAGAATACGGTCGCAATATAGAATTAGAGCAGCAAGAACTCGATCGGGAGGATATTAATCCTAACGTCCTGGAAAATTTGGCGCTTGCTCAGGCGAAGTTTAATTGGCTGAGCGAAAATGTGAGGGCTTGATAAATTTTAATTAAATCCGAATGTATCTAAAGCCTTAAATTTCACGACATAATTCGACAGCAGAATAGGGGCGGGTTTTACCGGCAAGAGCGACAAATGCCGGAACTAAAAAAAACCTGCCCCTTTGCTTTGCAATTGCCACCTCGCGCGCTGAGGTGCAACTACTAACCAGACAACCTAGATAATTCCCGGGCCTTGACCGCGGGTGTCTGCATCCATTGTCAGTTTGCCTTCTTCGCCTTTTTTATCTTTGATTTCTGCGAGAATTCGAGCGCGTTCTGCTGCTTCGGCTTCTTCTTTTTCTCTCAAATCGCCCGGTTCGTTGATGTACATTTCTGGTTCGATCGCGTAATTATTAACCAGACCTTCTTTGTCTACTGTATAACCATCCGTAGTGTGAATGCTTTCGTCATCGGTTTGGTCGTCTGTTTTGGCTTTTTGCTGCTTCTCTTCGGTGGTTGTGTGCATGAAGTTAGAGCCTTCGCGTTCTTGACGCGCTGCTGTCTCAGCAGGAGTAATGCCCCTGTCGTAGTGGGGGGCTTCCATATTAGCTTCGATTTGTTCGTCTGTCGGTGTTGATTTGCTAGTAGTCATGATTTATTCCTGAGTTGTTTTTTCAAAAATGTCTTTGGCTTATGTTTAAATATTAAGCCTAAGCTAACTCATTCACTAACTATCTTTGGTTATAGTTTCCTGAAACTTGCTGTAATGTAAAATACATTTATTGAGTGTTCCTCAAGACTGATAAAATTATATTTTGAGTGAAAGTTTCACAGGTACCGAGTAGTTGACATCTATCTAAAGGTAGGGAATATCATTTGAGTTCAATTACCTGTAATAAATGTGTTTGATCGTTCGGAATGCGAGTCCTCAGACTTTGATGCGGACTCGCATTCCGAACGATCGAACCAATTTTACTGTGGTTGTTTTAGCGGCAATAATATGACTTCTTTTATGCTTGTTTATAGAAGCGGATGATTTCGCGGACGTGGTTGAGAAATTGTCCGTCCGAGGTGAGTTGCGCGATCGCACTTTCGGCATCTCTTGCCAGTTTAGTGTGTTCTGCTTGATTTGTCGATCGCAAATCTTCAATCGATGCGGCTAAATTAGTTAATCCTACTTTGGTAGCCCGCTGCTGCCGCTCTTGAATAGCAGCCCAAGAAGTTTCATCGTGTGAATTTAATTGAGCAGCCAAATTTTTGACTGTAGATTCTAATTGTGCAAAGCGGTTGCGGAGTTCGACAATATCTTCGCGGGGGTGGTAAAATTCGCTGCGGATGGTTGTCAGCCGCTGGGCTAAATACTGATAGCCTCGGATAGCTGGACGCAGTATAGTTAACAGCAGTGCTGCACCGGAACTGAGATAGCCAACAGCACTAATGCCGGTGGCGGATAGGGCGTAAAGTGCGATCGCGCTAACCAGGTGAAGGGCGATCGCTACCAGGAGCGATCGGCTAGCTAATACAGTAACGTATTTGAGTTGTTCGGAATCAACAGCAATATTTTTTTTAGTAGATTCTGCGCCTTGCGCTAAAACTTCCTTAGCTTCAAAATGGATATTCCAGGGAACTGTAACTATCAGCAACAGCCATTCAAAGATAGCAATGGCAATTATCCAATCAATAAAATTCCCGGCGGAAACGTGCAACCCTTGGAGAACAGCAAAAACCAACAATAAAAGTAAGCCAGTGACGGCACCGAAACCTGCAAAACTATAATACATTGCGGTTACTTAGTGGAATGTTGTTTTGATTGTGGTTAAGTTATTGAGGTGTGGAGTAATAAACTGTGACAGTTAAGGAATCGTCCGATCGCTCCCGCTTCATTAGTGATTGCTAACAGTCCCGGGCAACCGTTGTTCACAACCAGGTTTTTTGACTAAAATACTTGCTACGGGTCAATTTTAGCAAGTTTTATTGAGAGTGGGTAGGTGGTTGAGGCATAGGAAATAAGCTGTGACACTTAACAAATTGTCCGACAACTACGTCTATCACTTATTAGTGATTATTGCAATATAAGGCTTACTACAAGCCGATTTATTGAGAAAAAATAGTGAGTTTAACTGTGAATAAAAGCTAAACAAATTCATGTCTCAAGAATGCGTAAGTTATAAACAATTAGTCATGTGATTTGCGATTAGCTGTCAAAATAAAGTTCCATTCTTCCCCACTTATAGTATAGTATTTGCTATTTGCGATCGAGAATGACTTACCATAAATAATTGGTTTAAAGCCGGAGCCCTGGGATAAATTAAAATCAGACTATTGATTGGTGCCATCCTCGGACTTCCAGGTAGACGTAACTGTCAATTGTCAACTGTCAACTGTCAATTGAATGAAGGCGTTAGGATTTGCAGCACTGGCTATTCAGTTGCATTCTGTTGTTAAGCTGGTATCAGCCACGGCGTAACGCTTGGGTAGGAATACAGCAATCTCAAAACCGTCCCTGCTCTCGAATTTTATTTTCCAGAGGTGCTAAATCGCCTGTGGCTGAGATAAACTGATTGGAAGCTCGATCGCGCGCCAGAGTTCTTTTAGCAGCTTGCAACCGAGACGGCGATCGTCTTACCCTGAGATAAACAACAGCAAATAGGTGCCAAAATTAACTCTACCGTCTGCAATTTCCAATAACTGCACGTCTACCCAGTAAAATAAAAAGTCAGCACCAAGGACAAACCGATGGCGAACTCAACTCTTGGCCTAGAAAATCAACTTTACGATTATCTGTTATCTATTTCTCTGCGGGAACCAGATATTCTCGCCTCACTGCGAGAAGAAACTGCTAACCATCCTATGGGTATGATGCAAATAGCTCCCGAACAAGGGCAGTTTATGGAGATGCTGGTGCAGCTTATGGGAGCGACAAAAACCTTAGAAATTGGCGTTTTTACTGGTTATAGTTCGCTGTGTGTAGCTTTAGCGCTGCCTTCTAACGGTAAGATTGTTGCTTGCGATGTCAGCGAAGAATATACTTCTATAGCACGACGCTACTGGGAAGCTGCGGGTGTGTCAAACAAGATTTCTTTGCAGTTGGGCCCAGCACTAAATACTCTCGACAAACTCATAGCCGAGGGACAAGCGGGAACCTTTGATTTTGCCTTCATCGACGCCGACAAAGAAAATTATGAGGGTTATTTTGAGCGATCGCTCCAACTGGTGCGGAATGGCGGTTTAATTGTAATTGACAATGTTCTGTGGTCAGGACGAGTTGCCGATCCTGAAGTACAAGACACAAGTACCCTCGCCCTTCGCAGTTTCAACGATAAATTGCGCAACGATCCTAGAATTACTCTGAGTGTTGTTCCCATTGGTGACGGACTAACTTTGGCATTGAAACGCCGCTGGGCTACTGTGATGCAGCCTGAAGCACAAAATTAAAGAGTTCAAGTTACAGGGAAGTTGATTTAAACCATAGAAACCGGGTTTTCATCTGTATTAAAGGCTGCGATACAGTATTTTATCAAAAATCTGGTTTCAGCCTACCGGTGCATCTACAACCCGATCAATGACTCACGACAAATTACAATTATTAAAACTTAGAATAAATATCATTAAATTGCTCTGAGACAAAGATGCTAATATCAAATTTACAAGTAAAATTACCGATTCACGAAACTTTTCAGTGTACGGTGCAAGGCGAAGGCTACTGGACAGGAACTTTAGTTGATTTTATCAGATTAGCCGGTTGTCCCGTGCGGTGTCCTTGGTGCGACACTGGCTATTCTAATGGTGGCAAAAGCTTGCCATCGGTGCCGCAGTCGATCGCACAATTGCTAGATCGATTGCAGTCTCCGAGGGTTGTCATTAGTGGTGGCGAACCTTTCATCCACCAGAATTTGCCGGAGTTAGTCCGAGCTTTGTTAGAATCTGACAAGCAGGTGAGTATTGAAACTTCGGGCGCTTACTGGCAGGATATTTCGCCGCTGGCTTGGATTACTCTTTCTCCTAAAGAACACGTCAATCCTCAATATCCCGTGCAAGAGATTTTCTGGAGGAGAGCTAATGAAATTAAGTTGGTAGTTAGCACTGGCGAAGAAGTTGATTTTTACAGAAAATATTGGGCTGACAATGTGAATATTCCTGTATATTTGCAGCCGGAGTGGGAAAAGCGCGATCGGGCAATTCCGATAATTTTGGACTTATTGAAACAGCATCCGAGTTACAGACTGTCTTTGCAAACTCACAAGTTTATTGGTGTTCAATAAACATCAAATAATT
>NZ_JAUBOJ010000284.1:0-10105 GCF_036700185.1 Microcoleus sp. BM001215392
ACAGATAAACGCAGATAATTTTAGGGTGTTTTCCGATTTTTGCAATTCAAGTCTAGTTATCAATTAATTGTTAGTAGTTACAACCTGAATGAGTACGCTGCAAAGAAAAAATAAATGCACTCGTTATTGGGTGCATCTCAGTTTTGCTTTAAGAGTGCTGTCCCAAAACAGCGAGTCTTTGAGAATTCGCTGTTCTGGGACAGCACTGTAAAAAAAATGCTTTTTGCAAAAATGAGATGCTCCCCTGGTTATTATGGGTTTTTAAGATGTTTTTTTATAATCAAATACCAAAAACGTGGTTTTACACCCTACCCATACGGTTCTCGGCGCGGTGTGCATCGCCCTACATCTAGGGATTATGCGCTCAAGAATGTATTTTCAACAGCCGATCGCACTATTTATTATTCGCACAACCTCGAACGATCGAGGTTTTATCTAAAAAATACCGGAGTCGTGAAACTCGATCGGCCTTTCATACCAGCCGACTCAACTGCCCCTATCTCCTGTGACAACCTTCTAAAATAGTTTAAGGAAGTACCAAAAGACAAAAGTAAGGTTTTTCATGGCCGATCAATTAATTCGCGCAACAGCCGCAGATGGCGGAATTCGCGCTGTAGCCGTCATTACCACCCGCCTTACCGAAGAAGCAAGAGGGCGCCACAAGCTCTCCTACGTCGCTACAGCCGCCCTCGGCCGCACGATGTCAGCAGGGCTGTTACTCGCCTCCAGCATGAAGCGCCCCGAATCGAGAGTCAACATTCGCATCAAAGGAGATGGGCCCCTGGGCGGACTTCTGGTTGATGCAGGACTCGATGGCACGGTTCGAGGTTACGTGGACAATCCCGAAGTGGAATTGCCACCCAATGCTAGAGGCAAACTTGATGTCGGCGGAGCCATTGGTGATGGTTATTTGTACGTGGTGCGAGACGTGGGATACGGATTCCCTTATTCAAGTACCGTAGATTTGGTTTCCGGCGAAATTGGCGACGATCTGACTCACTATTTGGCAACCTCCGAGCAGACACCTTCGGCTCTGGTTGTGGGAGTCTTTGTTGGGGCTGCGGGGGTGCAAGCTTCTGGGGGCGTGCTGTTGCAGGTGTTGCCCAAGGCCGCAACCGATGAAGAATTGGTGAAAACTCTAGAATCTAGAGTAGCTGGATTGTCGGGTTTTACCCCGCTGCTGCGATCGGGCAAAACGCTGCACCAGATTCTCGAAGATTTACTCGGTGATATGGGGCTGGAAATTTTTCCGGAAACTCAGATGGTGCGCTTTCACTGCGGCTGTTCGTTCGATCGAGTTTTGGGAGCTCTGAAAATGTTCGGCGAAGCTGAACTCCAAGACATGATCGAAAAAGATGGCGGCGCTGAGGCTACTTGCCATTTCTGCAATCAGGTTTACACTGCTAACAGCGACGAACTGACGGAGCTGATCGGAGAGTTGCGATCGAACTCCGGTTCTTGACACGGTAATCTGTAATTGGCTCTATTGAGTGCGAGTTAGGGATCGAGGCCTTGACCAATTGCCAATTACCAATTATCAATTACCTAATCACAAAATTTTGATTTGGGCGGCGCGGGCGATCGGCTCTTGCAGTCTTTCGCCTGCGGTCACAAGTACAAGTGATGAATATATTGTATAGAAAAGTTAATAACAGCGATCGCTGTTTGGAAATAATTAAGACAGGCTGGTTGTTGTTTGTGGTGAGGATATGAGTCAAGATCGCAAAACACCAGGCCGTTGGTCTGCATCAGAATCCTTGGAGCAAACAAAGGATACTTCCTCGCTAGTGCCACTTCCTGCCAGGAAAAACCGCGCTGAGCGACTTAGAGAACTCCGAGAATTGGTTACTTCGGGAAAACTACCAGGAGGGCATCTGGAACAGCCGACGAAAGAGTCTGGGGAAAATTCGCCTCCTCTAGAGCCCTATAGGCTGTGGCGGATCTGGTCGCAAAAGTGGCAGTTTTGGCTGGCCGTGAGTTTGATGATGTCAGTTGGTATGGGGTTTGTGGCAATTTCGTCTTTGCTCAACTTGACTGCGCAGTCGAATTGCTCGAAGATTTTTTGGCCGACGGCTTCTGCTAACGATCGCTTTTTTTGCGCTCAAGAATCAGCTAGCAAGCGGACGGCTGATGATTTGCTCCGCGCGATCGAATTAGTTAACGCTTTGCCCCCCGATCACCCGCTGCGACCGAGAATTAACGGTCAAATTGACGGATGGGCGCAGGATATTGTCAAGTTGGGAAATGCTAGCTTCCAAGAAGGAAAGCTAGCAGAGGCAATTGCGATCGCCCGCAAGGTTCCTCAAGATGTTCCCGCTTACGCGACGGTGCAAAAAGAGATTGACAAGTGGCAGTCTACATGGAGCGATGCAGAGAAACTTTACCGCAGCGCAGAAGACCACTTGCGTCAGGAAGAGTGGGGGCTGGCTTTCCGCCAAGCTACTCTGCTGTTGGATTCAGGAAATACTTTCTGGGAATCGGCTAAGTATGAGGAACTAACTAAGGCAATTACCGCGACCAAGGCCGAGGGCAATAAGTTAATCAAAGCCCGCAATACAGCGGCAGAGGGAGGACTCGACAATCTGGTGACAGGGATTAAGCTGGCTCAGGGCATCGATCAAAAAAGTTATTTGTATGAAGCTGCCAATAAGTCGATCGCCGAATTTAGCAAGAAAATCATGGGTCTGGCCCAAAAACGCTTGCTCTTAGGCGATTGGCAGCAGGCGGTGGCGATGGCTAACAAGATTCCGGAGTCGGCAAATTTAAAGGAACAAGTACGAGATTTTAACGAGTTGGCCGGTGCTACGGCTCAGGCTTTGACCGGCTCTGTTGATGGTTTGTCTAAGGCGATCGAGATTGCTCAAAAGTTGAAGGACGACCGCCCTTTGTACAAACAAGCTCAAGATTTGGTCGGCCGCTGGCAACAAGAAATGGCTGATGTGAAAGTTTTGGATTTGGCAAGCAGGCTGGCGGCGCCGGGAGGAGTCAAGGATTTGAGGGCTGCGATCGCCCAATTGCAAACAGTCGCGCCTTCAAATCCCCGCTCTCTTGAAGCTCGCACTCAAATTGCTCGCTTGAGCCGTCAAATCGAGCTGCTCGAAGACAGTCCGTACCTGCAAAAAGCTAACGATTTGGCGACTACGGGCGATCCAAATTCTCTGGAGGCTGCCGTTGCTCAAGCTTCTCGGATCGGTCAAGGTAGGGCGCTTTACGGGGAAGCTCAAACCAAAATTCAAGCTTGGATCGAGAGAAGACAGCGGCTTCAAGACCAGCCGTTTTTGGAAAGAGCTCAGCAGCTAGCAGCGAGAGGGAATTTGGGCGAGGCGATTGAGATGGCGCGCCGGATTCGATCGGGACGGGTGCTTTATGACGAAGCTCGATCGAACATTCGGACATGGGAAGCTCAATTTCAGGGCGAGCAAGGCTTGCAGAGCGCCCGTCAGGCAGCCCGAGCGGGGACTGCTGAGGCTTTGCAAATAGCGATTTCTCTGGCAAGTCAGGTACCCGATTCGAGTTCGCTGCGGTGGCAGGCCAGCGAGGCGATTGAGGAGTGGAGCCAGCGGATTTTGGCGATGGGCGTGGAACAATCGTCGTCGGATCTGGCTGGGGCGATCGCCACTTTAAAGAAAATTCCCTCGGGAAATCGGGCTTTTGAGCAAGCGCGATCGCAAATCCAAATTTGGGAGCAGTCGCTGAGTCCCGCGGCTCCCGAGTCTCCGTCTCCGGTTCCCGAGCCACCAGAAACAGAGCCTCCGAACAAGTCTCCGAGCCGTTAGGTTATACCATTTTGGATTTGGGATTTTTAGTATTGAAGTTTTCCGTAGGGTGTCTCGCCATAGACCATCTTCAAGAAAGACCGACAATCTAATAGATCCGCACCTAGGAGCTTCAAGGGCGAGGAGACAACCCTGTGTTTCAATCTCGCCCAAGATTTTTGTCTTAAGCAAGCTTTTTCATAAATAGTATTTGCAAGGTGCGTCGCCGTGAGATTAATGACGGCAGAACTCATAGGTAATCGGGAATTCTATCCGTTACATCCGCTACATCCGCTACACAATCCGCGGACGTACTTCCTTCTATCGATTAAACATCAGCCGGATTCAGGTGCATCATTGCCCAAGTGGTGTAAGTGCCGATCGGACTCCAGAGTATGTAAGGCAGCAATAACCAGGTCGCCGATTCAGAAACTGGCAACACACTGATAGCTAGCAGCACGCTTAAAATTGCACCAGTTCCGCCGATAATCGTACCGACTTTGAGACTCCTAAGTTTGCACATAACCGACGTGTAAGACATAGTTACTATTTCTAAAAGCAGGTAAAAACCCATTCTCAGCCAAGTCTCCTGAGTTCCCGGTTCTTTTTCCCAAACAATCACCGCCGACCAAGCTAAACAAATAAAAATTACTGTCCAGATTATAGGAATTGCTTTTTCAAATACTAGCCATCTCGGACGCAATAATCTGTTGAACCATTGGATATCGCTGGTCGCGATTCTGTTAATCGCCAAAGCTACTATCAAGGCGACTGCTCCAACTACCATCCATGATTTAATCATTTCTATACCTTTAGCTAGATTAACTGTTTCGATTAAAACTATATTTTAGGTAATTCCGGGGCAAAGCACATCTCTCTCCAGTCTTAAAGTGATAATTGCCAGGTAAATTAGGCTGGTTAAAAATAGCAAGTTTATTGCCTTCACAATCCCGGACACACAACCTAATTATGTAGGGTGCGCACCGCGCACCTTACCGCTACAAGCAGCGCTTAGCGTTGCCAATCAATCGGCTAGCCGAGTCGGTGATGGTGTTCTAATTCTAAACTAGAATCATCATCTTTTTTGGGAACTAGAAGCGTATTTTCGCTGCTCGGTTGCAACACGGCTTTAATCACTTGGAGAAAACGGTTTGGTTTTTTCGTTTGACCATTGAGAGTGCGGCGGTCTTTCACTTTTTGAGAAAGGTGTCGCATCACAGATAAATCCAGTTCATCAATGAAATGGTCTGCTATGCGTTCTCCCATTAAATCAATAGCTTCCGAATACTGATCTGTCAGCATTTCTATGGCATCGTATGCTTCGTCAGCAACTTGACTTGCTACTGTTTTATTTTGGTCGCCTGATGTTTGGGAATGACTGCGGCGTCGGTCTAAAAGATTTTGGTAGTCAGCAATGCTCATGCCCAAATTGTAGAGGTGATGGTGAGCGTGATCCATCAAATCTACTTCACTGGGATAGAAGAAACCGCGAGTGCTGTTGATACCGTGCAGTTTGGCCCAACGCCGCAAAATTGTTTCATCTTGCAGTTGGTATCGCTCCAACATTTGAGCTGTATTTAGCTCAATTTCTGGCGTAACTTTGAAATCGCTCATCGGTAAATCCTCGCTGGTGAGTAGATGAATAAATTTGAAACTTAGAATCTGTGATTGGCGCGCAGTCTGAAAATGACGATAAATCCTGTGACGACATTCACGGAAGTATTGCGGGCTTTTGCTAGCCGTCGATCGAGTCAGAGGATTTCAGGGTAACGTACTATTGGGCTTGGTCTCGATCGCATTCGGGAGCAACTGCACAGGGTTAATAATATAGCTGATTTAGTGTTTTTACAACCGTTAAAAATAGTAAATTTTGCTTTTTTGGCTTGAATTGTTAGTAATGTTGAGTTATAATACTCACAGTAACTGTGCAATTAGTAATGTTAGTAGTTGCAAACGAGATTCTTAGTATGCCTGTATACGATTATTTTTGTCCCAAAAACAACCAGCAGTTAGAAGTTTCGCACAGCATGAACCTGGAAGTTTCGACTTGGGGACAACTGTGCGAGTTGGCTAAGTGCGAACCTGGGGATACTCCTGGAGATGCTCCGGTACGCCGAATGCTGAGCGCTCCGAGGTTGCTGAAGCCGACATCCGACACCGATTATAAAAATTCTGGTTTCACCAAGTATGTGAAGCGGGATGAAGGTGTTTATGAAAATGTCACGGCTAAAGATGGTGAAAGCCGTATTATCAATCGAGAAGGTAAGCCACTCAAAGACTGAGAATCCACAATCATTAAGTTCGTAGTGAGGACTTCATGTTCGTAGTGAGGACTTCAATCCTTCTTAAAAGTTCGTAGTGAAGACTTCAATCCTTCTTAATCTTTAAGTTGAGCGGGACTAAAGTCCTTACTACAAACCTGTGAAATTGCGAGTCATGAAACACCGATAAGATTATTTGCCAAACCAATCACTCATTTTCTGCTGTGCTTGTGCTTTAGTTTCAGCATTAATGTACACTGAAACCGTAGCAATCGCTGCCAGCAACACCCCCAAATCATCTGTAAATCCGACACCAACTAATATATCTGGAATCGCATCAATCGGAGATATAAAATAAGTCAAAGCTCCCACAACAACCGTTTTTGCCCAAGCCGGCACGTTAGGATTTTGAGCAGTGTAATAAAGCGTCAAAGCTTTTTCAACTACTTCTCGGCCAGCCGTTAAAGCAAATTTTTTAAGCTTCGCCCAAAAACTTTCATCGGAATAATCTGTTTGCGGATTGCTGAGGTTTGTTGTGGTTTTTTTTGCATCAATTAAATCGATAGGAATGCCCTTTTTTTTGAGCTGGGAAACAGCAGAATTGAAAGAGGCTGATGCTTGATTATTTTTGGGCGCAGCCTCCTGTATTTGTTTCATGTCTGCGATGAATTCTTGCATGGCTTGAATTTGCAAATCGGAAACTGCGAGAATTTTTTTCGCGGATTGAATCGCATCGGTTTCAGCAGGATGGAGGGTATTATTTGCCAAAGCAATGGCGATCAAAAAATACATCACTCCCAAACGCAGCGGTTCTTTTGACTGACTGACTGTTTGCAAACAGTCGTTCAAAGATGGCGGAGTTGCTGTGTAGGATTCGATTTGAGTCTTGGCTGAATCGGAAAATTTGTCTAAATTTATGGTTTTAAACAGCAAATTTAGTTCGTCAATATCAACGGAACCGTCGGCTGCTGCGATCGCAAATAAAGCTCCATAAAAAGCTAAAAGTTCAGTTTCCGAGGATGTAGCAAAAATATCTTTTTCGGACATGATGCAACTGAGCTTGATAACGACGATCTGGATCGTACCACAAAATTCACCTCCTATCGATCGCAAAAACCGGCAATAATCTTAGAGGGTAGGACAAAATGGAGAATTTTTGATGAAAGTTGCGATCGTCGGCTGCGGTTATGTGGGTACTGCGACAGCCCGACATTTACAAGGTAAGTCTGATTGTACCGTGACGGCGACAACTACAACGGCGAGCCGAGTTAGTGAATTGGAGGGTGTCGCCCAGCGGGTGGTTGTGCTTAAGGGAAATGATGCAGGGGCGATCGCGAGTTTGCTGCAAGACCAAGATGCTGTTATGCTGTGCGTCGGTGCTCCAAATCCTCAAGCTTATCGAGAAAGTTACTTAGAAACTGCGGCAACTTTGGTATCAGTTTTACAGCAAATACCGACAGTCAAGCAGGTGATTTATACGGGTACTTATTCTGTGTACGGCGACTGTCAAGGTAAAGCAGTAAACGAAGATACGCCCGCCCGGCCAGCCAATCCCAACGGTGAAATTCTCGCGGAAACCGAACGAGTTTTATTAGCAGCATCGAATCCAAACCTACAAGTTTGCATTCTCCGTTTGGGAGGAATTTACGGGCCAGGGCGAGAATTAGTTAAAATCTTTGGACGTTGGGCCGGGACAACTCGTCCGGGCGCCGGGGAAGATGCGACAAATTGGGTGCATCGAGATGATATTGTTGGCGGATTGACCTTTGCATTGGACAATCGATTGCAGGGGATTTACAATTTAGTCGGGGATGTGTCGCTGTCTAGTGGCGAATTACTCGATCGCATTTTTGAAAGTAACAATCTACCGAAAGCTACTTGGGATACATCTGTGAGCAGCGTGCGGCCGTATAATGCGAGGGTATCGAATCAAAAGATTAAGGCGGCTGGTTATCAGTTTGTTCATCCTGAAATTAGGGAGTTTTAATCAATCTCGACTGAAATTATTGCCGCTAAAAAAAGAGTTTGTAGTCAGGACTTTAGTCCTCATAATTTTAATATGACTGAACTCCTGACTGCAAAATAAATTAGAATTATTCACGCGGACTCGATCTGACTGACAGATGAAGCAAGGAATGTGAATCAAACGTGACCAGAACTAATAGTAGATACACCTATTAAAAATTATCGGTCATCCTTTACAACCGCTGAAACAAATCCATCCGATAGCGTTTGTGATGGCGGGCTAAATCTAGCATCAAGAAACGTTTTCGCGGGTCGCCAAGATGTTTCAAATACTTGCTAGAGTCTTCGATAAAAGTATTGTGAACAATCTCGCCATTCAGGATAAAACTTTCTACTGGAAACCGATAATGAACCATCAAGAGATAACCTCCAGGAAGCAAGCTATCAATAATCTTTTCCTTGGTTTCCCGGAGGTCTTCAGTTGTCAAATAATAGCCGACTTCTGAGAATAAAATTAAATCAAACTTGTTTGTTGGGAACTGCTGGGGTATCTGCATCTTCTCAAACTGTACCTGTGGGAACTCGGCGCAGCGTTTCCGTGCTTCTTCTAATCCGATATCCGAACAATCTATGGAAAGCAGTCTGTCACACTTTGGCGCTAGTTGCTGCGTAATTACACCGATAGCACATCCGATTTCAAAAGCATTTTTGAATTGGACTTTTGGCAAAGCTCTAATAGTTGCTCGGAATTTACTAATTTCATAAGAATTCGATGTGTATCCCCAAGGATCGGGACTCCCTTGGAAGGTTTTATCAAAAAAACTGGACGGTACTGATTCATTCTGTGAAGGCTTCATACTGAATCTCTGTAAGTTAAATTATCTCTAACTAAATATACCAAAAAGGTCATCGCATATTTGCCTGTGTTGGGAAATTTTGCTTTGATGTGCGATCGATTTTGACACTATTATATTTTCCCCTTAACCCAAGTCCTAAAGGATTTCAGCAAAGCCATTTCCCCTATCGTTTGAGTGCGAGTGAAAAACCCAGCCATTTCCGCTACCGATACAAAGGGAAAAGCAATACTAAAATCGCGCTCAATATATTCTGTTTCTACCAACTGATAAAATTTCAAAACTCGCCCGTTATACAGCCAGAGTTCCGGGACGCCAAGTGCTGAGTAAATGCCCAACTTATCCACTGAACTGCTGGTAATATCTATTTCAATTGCTAAGTCCGGCGGCGGGGCCGTTTCTAAATCCAGTTCTTGCCTGCCCCTGAGTGCTGGTTCATTTTGGATATAATAACAGTTATCTGGTTCTATGCCTTTTTTAGCATTTTTGAGTTTGAGAGTAGTTGAACCCGCACTTTTAATTTCAATGTCGAGTTCTTCTGCTAAAGCAATGATGAAATTACCGAAATTGCTCTTGTAGTTCTCATGTTCAAATAATGGCGCCATAATTTCCAGTCTCCCTTCATCGTAAGCTATGCGATAACCTCGCTTATCGCCTATTTCTTTGAGCAGCGTTTCAAAGGTTGACCAGCTAATATTTTCTAGCAGGGTTCTCTGTTCGGCTAGACTTGAAGTAGTAGCAATCATCTCAAAATCTCCTTGAGCTGAGAAAACTCTGGTTTTATTGTAGCACTGGCAAAGCTAATATCAAAAAGGGCGTTCTTTTTTGAACCGCAGATGCAGGCGGATAAACGCGGGTTGTGTTAAATCTTATTTGATGACACCGCTAATTCTTTCTCTTCTTCCCAAGACAGCGATTTTTGAAGTTCTCCTGATGCTGTAAATGTTTGGGCTGCCAATAGTGCAGTCTCTAAATTCACACACATTTTGGCGGAATAATTGCCTTCTTGTCCGCCCACAACTAGCTTTTCTATTGCATCTGGTTTTGATGGCTCTACTAAATTAGAGAAGCTAACGTTATCAAAAGTGACGTTAACAATATATTTGCCTGATTCGCCGCCACCAATGCTCATATAACACTCGTCATCTGCACCCAAGGTAACTAAAGTTTTACTTTTTCCGTTTAACTCGCGGATGGCTTGCTCTATTTGATTCCAAGTAGGACTTTCTATTAAGTCACCTTCGTCCTGGTTGCCAACCCAATTTTCTGC
>NZ_JAUBOJ010000285.1:0-9999 GCF_036700185.1 Microcoleus sp. BM001215392
CCCCCTAAATCCCCCTTAAGAAGGGGGACTTTGAAAAGACTCTTGTCCCCCCCTTAAGAAGGGGGACTTTGACTGCACTCTTCCCCCTTATGTCGGGGGACTTTGACTGCACTCTTGTCCCCCCCTTCTTAAGGGGGGCTAGGGGGGATCTAGATTTTGTGGACTCACAGAAAAACATCGGGCGGGGCGGGTTTACAATATAATTAGTTTGAAACAATTATGGTTGGTAAAACCCGCCCCTACGAGATTGCAAATTATTCGATCGCGAATCAACGAATAAATTGAAGCAGCGATCGCTAGAAATGAGGAAGCCTAAAACATGGCGGAAATTGGCTATAATCTAGATAATATATTCCTGCATCGCACTTATGACTATACAAGAATTAGAAACTCAAGTCTCAACCTTAAATCCGGTTGATAAAGCTAAACTGATCGGCATCCTAACTCAAACTTTAACCAACGGTTCTCTAGGCATTAAAAAGACTCCCGGTGTGTGCGGAGGCGATGCTTGTATCGGCAATACTCGCATACCAGTTTGGTCTCTGGTGTGCGATCGACGTTTAGGTGCTTCCGATGGTATCATCCTAGAATCATTTCCCGATCTAACCGCCGCTGACTTGGTAAATGCCTGGGCTTATGCTGATGCTTACCCACAGGAAATTGAACAAACAATTAGAGAAAATGATTGAGATAGCAAACAATGACACTGAAAGAAAGTGAAAAAAAGCCGATCGCCAAATCTAGATTTAAGCTAAAATATTAAACATATATTCCCCCAAAAAATAGGAATAAATTATGACCATCACCGAATTAAAAATCGATCTAGCATCCTTAAATTCAGCCGATAAAGCAGCAGCTATAGAAATTTTACTTCAAACCTTAAGCACTGGTGCTATAGGCATTAAAAAGACTCCCGGCGTGTGTGGCGGCGATGCCTGTGTTGGCAATACTCGCATACAAGTTTGGGTACTTGTGGGTTATCGCCGTCTCGGATGCAGCGATGCTGAACTTTTTAAGTGCTATCCCCATTTGACTGCGGCTGATTTAGTCAATGCTTGGGCTTATGCTGATGCTTACCCAGAAGAAATTGAAACAGCAATCATAGAAAATGAGGAAGCCTAAAATATGGATTTAAAAAACTGCGGGCGTGTGCGGTGGCGATGCTAGAATTGCCAAGACTCGCATACCTATTTGGTCGATGGTAAATTATCGCCTTCTCGGTGCAAATGATGTGCGGATTTTGCAAGACTTTCCTCACTTGAGTGCAGCGGATTTGGCGAATGCTTGGGCTTATGCTGAGGCACACCCAGAGGAAATTGAACAAGCAATTAAAGAAAATGAAGCAGCATAAAACATGGCGCGAATTTGCTATAACAAGACTTACGGACTCCGACAAAGAAACCGGGTTTTTATCGAATATATGAACAGCAACGAAGTATTTTCGTAAAAAACCCGGTTTCTGGGCCCATCCAAAAACCCTATAATTAAATCCCCCATTGCTCCCAAGATTAGGTAAAATCATTTGGGTGTCTGAGGATTAACTATATGCGCTGGGTTCGATATGTGGCGATCGCGATCGTCAATGCTTTCGGTGTCGTCATCGGTATAATTTGGGTTGCTATCCCTACGACAGTGGCTCAACCTACTCTAAACTACAAACTCGCACTCTCCCCGCGAGTGCCCGACGGCGACACTCCGCAATCGCTCCCGGAACTCTACAAATTGCGCGATCGCCTCAAGGTACAATTAGATAAACTTGCCCAAACTCCCGACAGCAGTCTGTTTTCTCCCGAATATTGGCAACCAGAAAGCCCCAGCCACCAATCCCAAACTCTGACGCAGCAACTCCAAAACCTTCAAAATCAGATTGAAATCGAAAAACAAGCCAAAAATAACTGGGACGAAGCTGCTAGATTAGCCTCCCAAGCCGTCGTAATCGGACGCACTTCTAAAGCCGATCCCGCTACTTGGGAACAGTCGCAACGCTTTTGGCAATTGGCTATCAATAACCTCCGACTCATTCCCCACGGTTCTTTTTTGGCTGAACGGGCGATCGACAAAACCATCGAATATCAAGGAAATCTCACTCTCGCTACCTACGAATGGCAAGTAGCACGTTCTACACAGAAAATTAAAGCCGAGGAAGAACAGGTAAGAGAAATTGCCAGAAAAGAGCAAGAGAAAATAGAATTTGCTCGCCGCGAAATTGAGAGAAAAGAACAAGAGAAACAAGAACTCGCCCGCAGAGAAATAGAAAGACAAGAATTTGCAAGGCAAGAATTAGTCCGCAAAGAACAAGAAAAACAAGAACTTGCCCGCCAAGCAAAAGAAAGGGAAGAATTAGCACTAAAAGAACTTACAAGACAAGAATTAGAAAAGCAAGAACTCGCCCTAAAAGAACAACAAAGACAACAATCAGAACTCAATCAACAACCAACTCCTCAACCAACTCCCGAGTCAACCGCAACCGCAACTCCCACCCCAGTTACGCCCGCCGCGTCGCAGACCAACTTCTTCTTTGCGGGAGATACTAACAGAGACGGCAACATTAATCAGCTAGATGAAGCTGGAAAAGAACAATGGTCATTGTCAAGCGGCGCGCTGATTGCGTTTAGCGATCGCAATAACGACGATCGCCGCAGCAAAATACCTACTTGGCAACAAACCAAAGTTAGCGTCCCCCGCCGCGCAGCTATGCTTTCTCAAGTCAACTTAATCCTGTCTGAAAGCTTCAAAAAATCTCAATTATTTATCACGGCTGACAGCATTGGCAGCCCTCATATCAGCGTTTTCCAGAAAACAGGTGACGGCTGGAAACCTGTAGATATATCCGGTAATAAACCACTAATTTTTAGCACGAATATTGTTTTAGGTGTGGAAGCAAAACAATTTGCCGATCGCAATTGGAACGGCACTGTTAATCTCAAAGCAACTGCCGAAAATAACGGTCAACAAATCGCCGCCGCCACTATTCAAATTGGCGTTAGTCCTTGGATTATGCCCGCTAATACCGCACCAGTTACCGAAGTTCAGGTCAGTGACCGAGGTTCGGCAAACAGTGAATTTATCTCGCAACTAAAACAAGCTGTAGAACCCACAGGCGCTCAAGTGAAAATTATTCAGGGCGATAATGCTTGGATGCAAGACAATCATAAAAATGGCTACGTTCAAGTTCCCAACAAGTCGAAATTAGGTCAAGTTAACGTAGCAATTAAAAGCAATCGTGAGTCAGATAAAAATCAGTCTACTAAATCAAATCAAGAGCGGGATTTAAGAGTATTCAAAATTGGCAATCCTCGCTCTTTAGACCCGGTAAATCAGTGGTCTGATGGCTACGGCAATTTGCAGGTGACGCCGCCGATTCCCGGACACCCAATGGGTCGAGTTTATTACGGAAATTCGGGAAATGCTGGTTTTAATCCTGACGTACTTGATTTTATTCAAGCTCAAAGAATTCAAGGCCCAGCGGTCGATATTGATACTTCTTGGCTTTTGACTCGCCAAGTCGATGAAATTATCAATTTTATTCCCAGTCAAATTCCCGGAAAATATATAATGGCGATCGCCAGTCCAGAAGCCGGAGTTAAGTTATTGGAAGAATTGGCGAAAAAAGGGTACGGTGATGTTACAATCAATCGCGGCTTGAGCACTGAAACTACAGTCAGGGCTGCCTTGAATAATCCTGCTTTAATTCAACACAATCTCAATTTGCAAAAGCAGAAACTTAATCCGATTCTAGAGAAGTTGAAAAAAGAGTTTTCCCTCGCAGACGACCAAATCGTTCAGGTTCCAGCGATGTTTGGCTACAGCGGTTATGCTTGGTGGCCGAATATGGTGAATTCGGTGCCTGTTAACGGCAAGTTGTTAGTTTCCAATCCCCGCGGGGCACTGATTGATGGTAAGGATTACACTCAGGAAAGATTGCGCCAATTGCTGCTGCCTTTCGGTGTAAATGTTAGTTTCCTTGACGATAGGTACTATCAAGAACTTAGAGGGAATGTGCAGTCGGCTACGAATACTGTGAGGAAGCCAGAAGAGCAGCCTTTTTGGCAGTCTTTGCCTAATAATTACTAATTGGGAATCGGGAATCGGGAATCGTCATTTTGTAGGGGCGGGTAAACCAGCCAATACTCGCCTGTAACGAACAATCTCGTAAACCCGCCCCCACCCAACCGTAAATCTCAATATACCCCCTAAACTCGCCTCCCTATGCTAATATTTAGGGAAACTATGCTAGGAGTTTAAGAGATGGCTACCCTGCAAATAGAAAATATACCAGAGGAATTGTATACAAGGCTGCAAGAGTTGGCAGATGCTCAAAACCGCTCGATTAGTGCATTTGCGATCGCCATTTTAGAAGCCGAGTTGTCAACAAAGAAAAAACCCCTTTCAGAACAACGTAAAAAGTCTGTAACAGAACTATTGGCCGAAATCAGCCGCCGTCGCGAGTCTCGTCAGGCAAATATGGGGATGATATTAGATAGTACCGCTTTAATTAGAGAGGATCGCGACAGATGACCAATCCTGTGAGGTGTGTAGTCGATGCTAGCGTGGGGATTAAGCAATTTATCCCCGATCCGCTGTCATCTAAAGTCGTTCAATTATTTACCCATCTTGAAATTCCACAGACTGAAATATTTGTACCATATCTGTTTTATATTGAGTGTGCAAATATTATCTGGAAGTATGTCCGTGCTGGACTTTATGCTGCTGCTGACGTTCCAATAGATTTAGCTAATCTTAGAGGTTTATCGTTGCGTACAGTATCTAGTGCTGAACTGATTTTAGATGCAACGAATATCGCCTTAAATTATGGAATTTCCGCTTATGATGGCAGTTACGTTGCTCTTTCACAGCAAGTTGGCGCGCCTTTACTAACTCTAGATCAAAAGCTAGTCAGAGCTTTAATAGGTACATCTTATGATGTTCGCTCGTTTAACGATTTCGATGTACCAACACCGCCTTAGCCTTAGCTTTATACGCAATTAATTAACTTGTTTATTATTGTCACCCAAAAAAAGCCCGATCGCTATAATATACATAGGACATTCTCAGCAGCCAAACCCGCGCTCAACTATGACACTAAAAGAATTAGAACCGCAACTGCTTTCCCTGACTCCGCCTGAGAAAGCTCAAGCAATACAGATATTAGCTCAAAGTTTAGCCAACACCTGGCAGGGAATTGAAAAAACTCCCGGTACTGTTGGCGGTAATGCCAGGATTGCAGGGACTAGAATTTCTGTTTGGGGATTGGTAGAGTCTCGCCGATTAGGTGCAACTGACGCTCAACTTTTAGAAGATTATCCGCATCTTAGTGCTACCGATTTGAAAAATGCTTGGGCTTATGCTAAGGCATTTCCTGACGAAATTGAAGCAGCAATTAAGTTGAACGATATATAGCAGTTGACAGTTGACAGTTGACAGTTGACAGTTATAGAGTAGGGGAATCAAACCGTTGATGCTAGAGGTATCCTCGGTTTTATTGATGAGTTTATTTCTCTCAATACCGATGTGGCGGTTGCTATAGATTGAGGTTTTAAAAGTTGGTAAATTTGCGATCGCCCCAGCCGACAGATTTCTCATAAAACTGGCTTGTAGTGAGGACTTCAGTCCTCATTGGTAGCGGGATGCTCGCGCGCTCAGCATCATTGCGCCATCACCGGATTTAATATAAAGTAAAATGTCTAAAAGCACTATTTGTACAGGAAATTTAACCCTATGAGTAACGAACAGGAAAAAAATCAAATTTTGATTCAGCAACCGGAAACATTTTTTACTGACAGCGATGAGTTGGCGAATACTGTCATTACCAGTCCCCATCCAACTTCCGAAGCAGCAGAAACTTCCGCTGAAATTCCCCCAGTTGAAGATGCTTTAACAGCAACTTCCCAACCCTACGAAAGTTCTACAGAAAATCTCCACACTGAAGATGCTTTAACAGCAACTTCAGCACCCGCTGAAACTACAGAAAATCTCCCCAGTCAAAATGTTTTAGTAACTTCAGAACCCGCTGAAAATTGTACAGAAAATCTCCCCAGTAAAAATGTTTTAGCAGCAACTTCAGCACCAGCAAAAAAAAATGATGAAATTGCCAGATCCGCAGATATTTCACCGACAAGAGAACCAACAAAAATAATTCCAATAGGCGCCCATAATGTGCCAGAAACCAATCAACTCGTAGGTGATTTATCTCCTACAACTGACACAATAAATTCCGCTCGCAAACCAACTCGAATCTGGCAAATCTTGGCAGTCTTTCTCAGCGGAATGTTAGTCGGTTCCACGCTCAGTATCGGCAGTTTGCTCGCATGGAGAATGTATCAAGAAAGAGCGAACATTCAAATCAGACTGCCTTCCGACGTACCCCTCCCCGAAAGCCCTCCACCTGTCCCAGCAGCGCGCGCCTACCGCCAGCCCGGAGTGGGCCCTGCACCCCAGCAGACACTGCCCGCCACGATCGCACCGTCGCAGACTCCGACTCAAATACCATCCCTGTCTGGCGTTCCGCAACTTGCTTCCCCCTCACCGTCACCTGCTCCTGCGGCGTCTCCCGCTGCGGTGGAAACCCCTGTAACTGAACGAGTTAGCTTTCCCGCCGGTGCTACCGGAACTACTCTCAGCAATAGTTTGCGAGCGAATATATCCAAACGCTACTTGCTAGAATGCAATAGCGGCCAAAGCATGACAGTAAAGGTGCAAGAAGGTCAAGTTAGTGCAGATATTATTGCTCCTAACGGTGAAAAAGTAGGTACTGTTGATAGCACAGGTCAGTGGCAAGGTCAACTAGCCAGCAGCGGCGATTATATTATTGAAATTTCGGGCGATCGCCAAGCAAACTACGGAGTTAAAATTGAAGTCAAATAGCAAGTATAATTTTATCAGGGGGTAGTTGCACAATACATCAACCCGCCCTGGTTGCCAATTACCCATTACCAATTACTAATTACCAATGGTCGCACAAGTATCTCCAAACATCTACGAAGCCAAGACTCAGGAAATTGCTAAAGAAATCCTTAAGGCAACTCAAGACAAAAAGCGATCGTTTTTCGGTCAACTGCAAGACCAAATGCGCTGGGACGACAAACTGATGGATTGGGCAATGGCGAACCCCGGACTGCGGGTGCAATTGTTTCGATTTATTGACTGTTTGCCGGCACTCCGCAGCAAGCCGGAAATTGCCCGCCACTTGCAAGAATACCTGACTGTGGAAGAGGTAGAATTGCCGGAAGCTTTGAAAAAATTGCTCAGTTTTACTAACGCTGATTCGATTCCCGGACAATTGGCGGCGACGACGGTTGCGCCTGCTGTAGAAACTTTGGCGCACAAGTATATTTCTGGGGAAAATATCAAGCAGGTAATTAAAACCTTAGAACGACTTCGCAAAGATAAAATGGGTTTTACAGTTGACCTTTTGGGGGAAGCTGTGATTACTGAAACTGAGGCGGAAGTTTATCTGAATCGCTATTTGGAATTGATGACCCAATTGAGCAGTGCAGCTAAGAATTGGTCGCAGGTAGATGCGATTGATAAGGCTGACGGCGAAATTTTGCCGCGAGTGCAAGTATCCGTCAAGTTAACGGCTTTTTATTCTCAGTTCGATCCGCTGGATGCGAAAGGCAGCGAGGAAAAAGTTAGCGAGAGAATTCGCCTGTTATTGCGGCGCGCTAAAGAGTTGGGTGTGGCTGTTCACTTCGACATGGAACAGTACGCCTACAAGAGTTTAACTCTCAGCATTCTCAAAGACTTATTGTTAGAGGAAGAGTTCCGCAGTCGCACAGATGTCGGAATTACAATGCAGGCATATTTGCGCGATAGCAAACAAGATTTGCAAGGCATTATTGCTTGGGCAAAAAAACGTGGAAATCCGGTAACGGTGCGTGTGGTGAAAGGCGCTTACTGGGATCAAGAAACAATTAAGGCGATGCAGAAGGATTGGCCGCAGCCTGTCTACAATGACAAGGTTGCTACGGATGCAAATTTTGAGCAGATGACTCAGTTACTGCTGGAAAATCACGAATATTTGTATGCTGCGATCGCAAGTCATAACGTTCGATCGCAAGCCAGGGCGATCGCGATTGCCGAAACTCTCAATATACCGCGCCGCCGCTTTGAAATGCAAGTGCTCTACGGTATGGGCGACAAACTGGCTAAGCTTTTAGTCGATCGCGGTTATCGCGTCCGAGTATACTGTCCCTACGGCGATTTGCTCCCAGGAATGGCTTATTTGATCCGCCGTTTGCTGGAAAATACCGCCAACAGTTCGTTTATCCGGCAAAGTTCCGAAGAAATGCCGATCGAACAATTATTAGCCGCCCCAGTCGCCAATGGCAACGACCAGATAGCTTACAGCAAAGTCTTTCCAAACGTCGCCGATACCGACTACGCCAATACCAAATTGCGGCAACAAGCAGAAGCAGCCATCAAATCAGTGCGCGCCAACCTAGGTAAAACGTATTTGCCGCTAATCGATGGCGAGTACCAAAACACCGAAACAACAGTTAATTCCCTCAACCCTTCCAATCCCGCAGAAGTAGTCGGAAAAATCGGATTGCTGTCTGAAGAACAAGCCAAACAAGCCCTAGAAGCAGCCAAAGCAGCCTCCACAAGTTGGCGAAAAACCCCCGTCCGCCAGCGCGCCGGAGTCCTCCGCAAAGCCGCAGAATTGATGGAACAACGGCGCCACGAACTATCAGCTTGGATGGTGTTTGAAGTCGGCAAACCCGTTAGAGAATGCGATGCCGAAGTCTCCGAAGCCATTGATTTTTGTCGCTACTATGCCGACGAAATGGAACGGTTGGAACAAGGGCAAAATTACGACATCCCCGGAGAAACCAACCGCTACACCTATCAGCCGCGCGGCATTTCTCTGATTATTTCCCCTTGGAATTTTCCCCTGGCAATTCCCGTCGGGATGACAGTTGCATCGCTAGTTGCAGGTAACTGTACTTTACTCAAACCTGCGGAATTTTCTACAGTAATTGCTGCAAAAATAGCGGAAATTTTGCTAGAAGCTGGCATCCCCAAAGGCGTTTTTCAATACGTACCTTGCAAAGGTTCAACCGTCGGCGCTTACATGGTGAAACATCCCGACGTTCACATGATTACCTTCACAGGTTCTCAGGAAGTTGGCTGTCAGATTTATGCTGATGCTGCGATTTTGCGGCCAGGCCAAAAACACCTGAAGCGAGTAATTGCGGAAATGGGCGGCAAGAATGCAATTATTGTCGATGAAAGTGCGGATTTAGACCAAGCAGTTGCTGGCGTAGTTTATTCTGCCTTTGGATACAGCGGTCAAAAATGTTCCGCTTGTTCGCGAGTGATTGTGGTCGAGTCGGTGTACGATGCTTTTGTGGAAAGATTGGTAGAAGCCACGCGATCGCTCAATGTCGGCCCAGCCGAAAATCCCGGCACTCAAGTCGGGCCTGTCATCGATGCTACGGCGCAGTCGCGCATCCGCGAATACATCGAAAAAGGTCGCGCTGAAGCTAAGATAGCCTTAGAAATGGCCGCGCCGGAAACTGGTTATTTTGTCGGCCCAGTGATTGTGACGGAAGTAGCGCCGACTGCGACTCTCGCCCAAGAAGAAATTTTCGGCCCAGTTTTGTCGGTGATTCGGGCTGATAATTTCAACGAAGCGATCGCAATTGCTAACGATACGAATTTCGCTTTAACTGGTGGATTGTATTCTCGCACGCCTTCGCATATCGATCGCGCCGCATCCGATTTTGAAGTCGGAAATTTGTACATCAATCGCGGAATCACGGGCGCTGTGGTATCGCGCCAACCCTTCGGAGGATTCAAACTTTCGGGAGTTGGTTCCAAAGCGGGCGGCCCGGATTATTTGCTACAATTCCTGGAACCTCGTAATATAACTGAAAATATTCAGCGGCAAGGTTTTGCACCAATTGAAGGAGTAGACGATTAGTCAGTTGACAGTTGACGATTTGTAGGGGCGAAGCATTTCGGCAGTAAATCTCTGATTCTCACTCATAAGTTATG
>NZ_JAUBOJ010000286.1:0-9993 GCF_036700185.1 Microcoleus sp. BM001215392
TCCCTTTGTGGTCTTAGTCAAGAATCCCCCCGATTCATCGGTGGGGAGTATCAAAAACCATCTCAAACTTAATCGTTGTCCCCTCCACAATCACCGGAAATCTGATCCCGTACTGGTTGGCTTGAATGTCCTGTGGTAAGAAAAGGAAATCGCGCCCAGAAAAAATCGCATCATAACCGCCTTCAGCAACTCGGCGGCGCAGGAGACGGTAGCCGCCATCCATCGGACACATAAAATCAATATCCTTGCTCAACCGATATTCCCCCTGCTGCATACTTACCAGCGTTCCGCCACCAAAGTAAGCCCGACATTCCTGTAGAAATTCCACGTTTAAATGGCTGAGTACAGTTAAGATTTTTTGATGGAATTCGTGCTTAAAGGTCGAGCGATAAATCACGTTATTTTTTGGAGTTTCCGGAAATGAGCAAATACTGTCAAGTTCCGCCACCAACCAAGAATGATAGAATTCGCTGATTAGCTGAATAAAAAACAATTCCTCCGAGCTAGGTTTCCCCAAAATCCCCCAATAATTCCAGCCCGATTCGTAGCGGCATAGCATTTCTTTGATAGTCAAAAGTTTGACATCAGCAATTTGCCAACAGATAGCCTGAAGAAATGGAAGTTTTTCGGGGATTTTTAAGGTTGCTGCTACTTCTTCATTGTTCATACAATTTAGCTTTTTTAATGAACCGCAGAGGGCGCACAGATCGCAGAGTCACAAAACGATATATTTTCGCCGTGTCCGCCCTGATTCATCCTAGGGGCGGTGCCCCGTGCCCGCCCTCTTAGATTCTAAAAACGCAGGATTTAATTACCAGCCAAAATCTCTTCCAATGCTAATTTAAGCGTCGGATACTGATATTGAAAACTGCTAGCCAAAGTTTGTTTCGGCAAAACTTTCTGCCCTTCCAAAACAACTTTAGCACCATCTCCTAACAGCAATTCTAAAGCAAAAGCTGGCACGGGCAACCAAGAAGGCCGACTTAAAACTTCTCCTAAAGTTTGGCACAATTCATTCATCCGTACCGGATTCGGTGCTGTCGCATTCAAAACGCCTTCAACTTGCGAATTTTGCAGGGCGTACAAAATTAAATCAACCACATCCTCGCGATGAACCCAAGAAAACCACTGTTTTCCTGTGCCAATTGGGCCGCCAGCAAATAGTTTAAAAGGTGGCAGCATTTTTGCTAGGGCGCCTCCCATTCCCAAAACTATTCCCAATCGCAAAATTACTAGCCGCGTGCCCGCATTTTTTGCAGGTTGGGCTGCTGCTTCCCAGTCTTTGCAAACTGCTGCTAAAAAATCGTTTCCCGCAGGACTATTTTCGTCAAACTCAGCGGTTTCGCTGGTTCCATAATAGCCGATCGCCGATGCGCTCACAAACACCGATGGTTTAGGATTAGCATTGACGATCGCCTCAACCAATTTTGCCGTCGTCAGTTTGCGACTGTCCAGAATCGCCTGTTGGCGCGCCGCCGTCCACCTTTCCTCCGCAATCGGCACCCCAGCTAAATTGACAACACCATCGCAGCCCGCGATCGATTTTTGCCAATCACCAGACTCCGCCGGAGTATAGGCGACAACTTCCAAATTTGGATAAGCCGAAGCCGGAAAAACTCGCCCAGCTTTGGCCGCATCTCTACTCAAAACCACCACTTGATGTCCGGCTGCTTGCAGCTTCTCCACCAACCGGCTACCGACAAATCCCGTTGCTCCCGCGATCGCTACTTTCATCCAAAACTCCTGGGTCTGAAACCCCGTCCTTTGAGGACGGCTTTTTTGTTAAAATTAAAACCAGCGGAATCGAAAACCAAGTATCCGCGCAGCACCTTGAAAACTAGAGGTAGGGGGTTCCAAACAGGAAGGCTTGTTTGGGTAAAATCTCTAAGTAACAAGTATAAAATAGCAATTGTTTGCTGAAACCGTACCGCCATGCTCGCGGAATCGGGACTCCCGAATGGGTCGAAAGTCTGTGGACTCTGTGTAAGACAGTACATGATTTTAACTGTGGTATGCGACAGTGAGTCAAAAACTCAAATCGTGAGGTTTGGGAATCTCCGTGGATTGATGCCGGAGAGGATGTCAAATCAACAGCAGTTTACACGATCGCCCAAACCCATTTTAAATTATATAAAAATAAATAGCCTGTTCGATCGGCTCCCCACAACCCCACTGAATTTTCATTAAACTGATAGGGGACGCGAGGAAAACAAACAATGCCTGCAAAAAAACCAAAGCTTCTAATTGCTGCCGCCATCGTCGCAGCAGGTAGCGCCGCGGTGTACCTTTACTTCCACGGTTTGAGCCAACAAGTATCCACCCCCCAAGACAGCGCCAAAGTTGTACCCGACGAAGCAACCATGGCCGCCTTCATCTCCCCCAATCCCCAAGCGCTGTCACAGTTGCAGCGATTTGGCACTCCCGGTGCTCAAAAGTTAATCGGTGGGGGTTTGAAGGCTTTTCAAGAACAAAGCTTGGCAGGCACTCAAATCGACTTTGAGAGGGACTTAAAGCCCTGGCTGGGGGGGGTGATGGTCGCTTTGTTGCCACCGGATGCTGGAGCGAAAAATGAGGCTCCTAAGCTCCTGCTTGTCGTCAGCGTCAAAAATAAAATTAGCGCTTGGAATTTTGCTAATAAATTAAAATCTCAGGAAGGTGCAAAAACTCAAGAAACTGAGTACAAAGGAGTTAAAATTTCGGAAATTGCAGAGCCAACCGGCAAGCGCTACAGTGTGGCTTTATTGAACGATCAATTAGTGATGGCTCCTTTGAGAAAGCCTGTAGAATTGGCGATCGATACTTTTAAAGGCTCGCCCTCCCTCGCCACGCAGCAGAGTACAACTAAGTTTTTTGCAGAGAGTGCTGGCGTACCGAATCCGATCGCAACTATTTACATTGCTGACTATCCTGCCGCCATCCAGCAATTGAAAGCTAATTTGCCAGATGATTTTCAGTTACCTTCGACAATGCTTTCCCAGTTCAAACAAGTTAAGTCTTTGGTAGCGGGAATTGGGGCGGACACTTCGGGAGTGAGAATCAAAACTATCGCTCAGTTAGATCCTAAATTCGCGCAGCAAAAGCCGCAACTCCCATCGAAACTGTTACCCAGATTTCCCGGTGAAACCATTGCTGTACTCGGTGGGAAGGGCATTAATCAATTTTGGTCGCAGGCGACGGCTGAAGCAAAAGATAGCCCGGAAGTTGACAGGGGCATTCAGCAGGTGAGAAGTAGTTTTAAACGCTTGGATTTGGATGCAGATCGTGATGTTTTTGGGTGGATGAATGGCGAATTTGCGATCGGGGCGATCGGTTCGGATCGAGGTATTTTGTCTCAGTTGGGGATGGGGGCGGCGATGATTTTTGAAACGAGCGATCGCCCCGCAGCGGAAGCCACCCTCAAAAAACTCGATGCGATCGCCAAAAGCAATCCCACAGTCAGCGTCGCCCCCAGACAAGTGCAGGGGAAAGAAGTTACAGAATGGCAAATACCGCAACAAGGCACTTTATTCGGGCACGGTTGGCTGAATCAAAATTCTGTGTTTGTCGCTTTCGGCGGCCCTTTAGTGGATGTGATTACTTCGACGCCGCCGCAACCGTTAAGCAGCAGTCCGAGTTTTCAGGCGATCGCCACTTCTTTACCGCAAGCCAACCAAGGTTATTTTTACATAGATATGGAAAAAACCATGTCATGGGCGAACCGTTATTTGCTTGCTGTACAGCCCAATTTGGTTTCGCCGCCCGTCTCTGAATTGCTCAATTCTCTCCGAGGAGTCAGCGTCGCCACAGCTTCTACAGAACCTACAACTGCTCAGCTTGAAATGCTGTTCGCCTTCAAATCTAACAATTAGGCGATCGGTCATTGGGAATTGGTAATCGGTAATTGGTAATTTTTCTATCAAATCTAGCAACGCCGGCGATCGGTAATTGGGAATCGGTAATTGGGAATCGGTAATTTTTCTATCGATTAAATCTCGCGCCAGCGAATCCGTTGCCAAACTTCTTCCTTCTGACTTCTTCCTTCTGACTGATGACAACTGACTGATGACAACTGACAACTGACTACTGACAACTGACTACTGACAACTGACAACTGACAACTGACTACTGACAACTGACTACTGACAACTGACTACTGACTACTGACTACTGACTACTAACTACTGACAAAAAAAAGATGCTGCCTCTCAATCGAGGGCAGCTACTTCAGTAAAGCATTTTAATGTCTCTCAAAAACTTCTGGGTTAACCTTCAGACGTTCCGGACTTATTCGGCAATTGCAAGTCATCAGGATCTACATAATGACAAACTGCTTTGTCCATGCAAATCAATGCCCAGCCGGATTTATCAATGCTCATCAACTTGTAAGAAGCAGGCTGAATAAAGAAACCTTTGTGGTTGCGGGTTGCTGGTTTGATGTTAACGTGGCTGTCGTTGCTCATGTCGTTACAACTCCTAGTATTTATGGTAGTCAAGTCTGAAAACCGCTGTGCCGGTTTGTCGATCGTCTAAGTTTTCAAATACTAGCACTGCCTTTCTGAGTTTTCCATAAAGTTATTTATTGATTTATTACGAAATCGTAATAAATCCCCAAGCCGATTTCATTGATCCCCGCGACAAAATCGGCTTTTATAGGTGGTTACGACTCCAGAAGCCACTGTTTAACGCGGGCGAGACTCTTCCAGTCCGGTTTTCTGCTGAGTCCTTCTTCAAAATTTTTTTTAACTTCGTCGAACAACTCATCGGAAGCCATCAGGAGTTGCTGAGCCACTTCAACGTGGGGGCGCACCCCTTTTTCTTTGAGATCCAAAATCGCGACTGCTAGGTTGATGCGAGCTTGAGGGTCGTGAGGGTTCAATTTAACGGCGGTTTTCGCTGCCTTTTGAGCCGATGTGGGTTTATTTTCCAGCAGGTAAAGCCACGAGAGGCTAGCCCAAGCATTGCCATTTTTGGGGGATTTTTCGCACAATTCTTTGAACACAGGGATCAGATTAGCAGGGGCTTCGCCAGCTTGGTAGCGATCGAAACCGTCTTTAAACATTTCTTCAGGAGTCATTCGATTTTGGATTTTGGATTTTAGATTTTAGAATTGCTCGAAAGCATGGGGTGTCGGACACAGGAAGTCAGTCCGAGGCTAATGGTCGATCGCGCTATTGTCAGCGAATTCTCAGCAATTAGCTGGAGACCAATTACCCATGCCCCTGGCCCATGTCCCAAGCAATTTTCCCATTTAAGCAGAAAAAGAACTGCCGCAGCCACAAGTTTGAGTAGCGTTCGGGTTCGTAAACTTAAAGCCGCCACCGATCATGGAATCGCTGAAATCGAGCACCAAACCGTATAGATAAAGAATGCTCTTGCGATCGCAAACTACTTGAAAACCGTCGTAGTCGAACACTTCATCGTCGGATTTCACCGTGCTGGGGTCTGCGAAATCCATCACGTAAGACATACCAGAGCAGCCGCCCTGGCGCACCCCTACTCGCAAGCAGAGGTCTTTACCTTGTTTTTCTCGAAGAGCTAAAACTTGACGAACAGCAGAGTCCGTCATTTGAATCCCTCGCTGTTGTGAAATCGCTTGAGTCATAATTTGCCGAACTCCTAAGACTGTGCAATGCGCTTGAGTTTAATCTTATTCCTCAATTGTACAGGGAAGTAAGGAAGTCATCATTCATCAGTCATCAGTCCTGCCGTCATCAGTCCTGCCGTCAGTCAACTGCTTTGCTGTCAACTGCTTTGCTGTCAACTGTCAACCGCCAACTGAAGGCAGAATTTTTAGTCGGAAATTTTTAATTAGCGTGAGGCCTGGTTCCCAAGCTTGATGTCCTCTCCCCCTACAGGGTTTATGATTGAGAAGCAGCGGTTGACCGGCTACGGGCACCGCAACAATGCTTCACCCAACGGGCTTACTCTATGGCAGCGCTGAATCGCTCTACTCTTCGTCGGCTACAAAACTTACCTCAAATTCCCAGCGTGTGGGAGGGCGACCGCCGACCGTTATCTAATGCTGACTCGCACATGATCCTAGAGGACGACGACGATCCGGAAGCTGGTGGTGAGTGTATTCTCTGGGTGGACGGCTCTGAAGGCGTAGTCAGGGCTATGGACGTGGTGGGCCCAGATGCCGGCCCAGAGGCGATCGTCCGGGCTTTGCTGCGGGCCATGGAACATCCCCAAAGTCCGGCTCCCTCAGTCCGCCCCCAAAAAATTGTCGTCAAAAACCGAGAAATTCAATTTTACCTGCGTGGCGTACTTCAAGATTTAGGTATTTCCATTGACTACGTACCGGAATTGCCCCTAATTGACGAAATATTTCGGGGAATGCAAGAGGTAGCTGTCAACAGGCCTCCTGAGTTGCCGCCTCAGTACGCTGAAGTGTTAATGGAAAAAGCAGCTCAAATTTGGCACGACGCTCCCTGGCGGACTTTGAGCGAACACCAGATTATATCTATTGAAATCAATCAGTGGGATGTCGCCAGCCTCTACGTGTCCGTATTGGGTCAAGGCAGAATGGATTACGGAGTTTTGCTCTACCGATCTCTAGAATCCCTGAAACGCTTTCGAGAGCGAGTTGTTAATGACGACTCTTTTCAAGATTTAGAACAGGCTTTTTTAGGACAGGACTGTTTATTTCTCACTTTTGAAAGTGCGGGCGATTTTGATGAGGATGACGAAGAAGACCAAATTGATTTAGCAGATTTGCCTCCATCTGAAATTGAACCGAATTTTGGCAACCTGCATCCCTTAGAAGGATTGCGATCGATTCTTTACGAAGAAGAAGCCCTGACTATGTTAGTTGCTCTCGAAGCATTTCACCGCTTTTTCCGCAACAGCCGCCGGAAATTGGGATCAGACATATTTCCCACTCTCAACAGCCGCTACCGCATCCCTATTCCGGAGTCGGACGGAGAACTTCAACAGATATCAGTTAAAGTTTCAACGATGCCTGAGGTGTCCGACGAACTATTAGAGATGCTCAGTGATGACGATGATGATGAAGAAGATGATGATGATGATGATGATGATGATGAATTTGAAATGCCGCTGCTGCGGGACGACTTGGTGCCGCCAAATTCATTCTTGAGTCTCGGCGTCGTACCTTGGGAAACTGTGGAGTTTCTGCGCGGTTCTGCCCAGTTTCACCAAGGTGCAGAAGTCCATATTAATGCCGACGGAGACGGTTTACCAGTAGTGATGATTCAAACTTCCCATCCCAAGGCGAAAACTATGATTCAGGATTTGAAAGAAGCTGGAGGGGTAAAGGCAATCTGCTTTAATCCCGGCGAAGATCCTTTTCAAGACGAGCAATACGATTTGGGTATTTTGCAAACTAAAAATGGCGAACTCTATTTGTTTGGGGAGTTTAACGAAGACGACCCGGTGCATCAAGAAGCTCGCAAAAAGTGGGAGCACCGCTGTAAATTAACGAACGGTTGGTGCGGTTTGGTGATTGCTAAAGGGTTGATGGGTGCTTCTCGCGGTCAGCCTCAGTTTAAGGATATGATTGCTTTGTTTGAGGTGCGCTGGGTGTCTGCTAAAGATTTAGGAATTGGGCCGCTTCAGTTGATGCCGATGTTTTGAACGAAGAAGGAAGAAGGAAGTTCGGCAACGGATTATGTAACGGATGTAACGGATGTAACGGATGTAACGAATGGAAGTCGGAAGAAGTCCGATCGAAGAGGTAAGAGGAAATAGGAAAGAGGAAAGATGTAAAAGTAATATGTAAGGTGTTCTTCGGCGCACCTTACTTGTTGAACTATTCAGGAGAATGATTATGTCAAATTCTACTCAAAAGCGAGAAGTGTTGGTCGCCCTTGACGCCGAATTCGCTGACAAAATAGACCAGCTTACTGATAATTGGACGGAGGCGATCGAACAAGCTCTCCGTCTCTGGTACGCTAAGCAAATAGAAGATAAGTTGCGGAAATTTTATCTCGACCGCAGTCAAGAAGATATTGATTTTGAAGAAGAATGGGCAACATTTGCCGAGGCACAAATGGAAGAAATTTTAATAGAGGAAGGTCTTTGATATAATGACAGAAGCTTATCCGAGACAAGGCGAAGTTTATCTGGTGAGAGCTTTGCGAGCGATAGGAGATACCAAAAAACGTCCTGTTGCTGTCGTTTCCATAAATAGTCGCAATGAATTGAGCCGTACTGTACTGATTGTGCCTTTTACTAGCGATTTGAGCGGCGGGGAAACTCCGACTCGGATTTTGATTCCTGCGGGGGTAGGAGGGTTAGAATCGGACTCACTCGCTGTCTGCGAGCAAATTCTAGCAGTCCAAAAGACTTATCTGGAACAAGGCCCTTACGGTGAAATTAGTGCGGATTTTTTAAAGAGAATTCAGAGAGGGGTGCAAGTTGCGATCGGCATTTACGCACTTTAGAATGTTTCGGAAACTCTAAAACTTGTTACAATCTGTAAAAATACTGGATAAGGAATTGTAAAATGCGGGTTGCGATCGCAGGTGCGGGACTGGCTGGAATGACCACAGCAGTGGATTTAGTGGATGCCGGCCACGAAGTAGAAATTTTTGAATCCCGCCCTTTTGTCGGCGGCAAAGTCAGCAGTTGGGTAGATCCCGACGGGAATCACGTTGAAATGGGTTTGCACGTATTCTTCGGCTGCTATTATAACTTATTTGCTTTGATGAAAAAGGTGGGAGCTTTTGACGATTTGCTCCTCAAAGATCACGTCCACACTTTTATCAATCGAGGCGGCGAAACTGGTTCTTTGGATTTTCGCTTTCCCGTGGGTGCTCCTCTGCACGGATTGAAGGCATTTTTCACGACATCCCAGCTAACCGTACAAGACAAAATTCAAAATGCGATCGCCCTGGGAACTAGCCCCATCGTCCGTGGTTTGATCGACTTTGAGGGAGCAATGAAAACCATCCGCAATTTGGATAAAGTTAGCTTTGCTGACTGGTTCCGCAGTCAAGGCGGCAACCAAAACTCCCTCAAAAGAATGTGGAACCCGATCGCCTACGCACTAGGTTTTATCGACACCGAAAATATTTCTGCTCGGTGTATGTTGACAATCTTCCAATTCTTTGCATCGAAAACCGAAGCCTCTGTGATGCGGATGCTGGCGGGTTCTCCCAACGAATATTTGCACAAACCAATTGTCGAATATTTGGAAAGTAAAGGAACCAAAATTCACACGCGGCGCAGAGTGCGAGAAATTCAGTTTCAAGAAGGCACAGAAACTCGCGTCACAGGCTTAGCAGTAGCCAGCGGCGAAACTGAAGAAATTATTACCGCCGATGCTTATGTTTTTGCCTTAGATGTGCCTGGGATTCAAAAAATATTGCCTCCAGCTTGGCGCAAATGGTCGGAATTTGACAACATTTATAAGTTAGATGCGGTACCAGTTGCGACAGTACAATTACGGTTCGATGGTTGGGTAACGGAACTGGAAGATGAAGCGCAGCGCAAACAGTTGAGCCATGCTGTCGGAATTGATAATTTGCTATATTCAGCAGATGCAGATTTTTCTTGTTTTGCCGATTTGGCGCTGACAAGTCCTAAGGATTATTATAAAGAAGGACAAGGTTCTCTGTTGCAGTTGGTGCTGACACCGGGCGATCCGTTTATCAAACAAAGCAATGAGGCGATCGCCCAACACGTACTCAAGCAAGTTCAGGATTTATTCCCCTCAGCACGGGAATTAAATATGACTTGGTACAGTGTGGTTAAGCTGGCTCAATCTCTGTATCGCGAAGCGCCGGGAATGGATGTTTACCGCCCCGCTCAAAAAACTCCTGTTACTAATTTCTTTCTAGCAGGAAGTTACACTCAGCAAGACTATATCGACAGCATGGAAGGTGCGACTCTTTCCGGCCATCAAGCGGCGAAGGTAATTCTGGAAGCTTACAATCATTAGTCATTGGTCATTGGGCATTGCGCATTGGGCATTGGTTATTTGTTGGTTGTTATTTGTTGGTTGTTATTTGTTGGTTGTTATTTGTTGGTGATAATAACTAATAACAACCA
>NZ_JAUBOJ010000287.1:0-9961 GCF_036700185.1 Microcoleus sp. BM001215392
CCCTTACCAAGGGGGGGCCAGGGGGGGTTAGAATCTTGGAAAGAAGTGCCGAATAGCCGTTGGATTAATTGTTTGATGAATCGCCAGATTTTATCTAACATTGGTAAGATGGTGAGGCGGTTTGTTTTTGTTATTGTAGCAAAAATTGTGGGGATTGGTCGTCAGTCCCGTAGTCCGCCAGGGGTTAAAACCCCTGTCTCATAGCGCAAGTCCTCTGAAGAGGACTAAAGAGGTGCAAAATGTTAATTAAGGGTGAGATTTTGCACCTGGTTCATTAGCCTTTCAATTCTTGTCATTAGTCCTCTTTCAGAGGACTTCAGCTTTGAGACGGGGGTTTGAACCCCCGTCGGAATTTGTCGTTAGTCTCACAATCCGCCAGGGGTTAAAAACCCCTGTGTCATAGCGCAAGTCACTGTAGGGTGCGTCGCCCTCGAAAATCTCTGAATTAGAGCGATAATGTCATAGCGACGCACCTTGGCTATTCAAGGGCTTCTGGAAATAAACCTAATACTTTTGTTTTTACCGGATATAGACATAAGGTGCGTCGCTATAAGATTTTTCATCTTTTTTTGAGATTGTTGATGGCGACACACCCTACAAGTATTATGGTAAGTGGCAAATTCTCGCGCCGGAAACGGCAATGCCGTTTCCCTACAAATATTATCAATTCAAGGCGGGATCTGCGCCTTCTACTGGCCTCACAATTGCGGGTTTATTAGTAGATTCTGGCTGAAAAAGTGCCTTCAGTGCTTTATCGAGATTCTCCGCCATCACAATTCGGTTTTCGTAGGCAACAATCACTCTAATTAAAGTTGGCAAACTATTGCGTTCAGCCTCCAAATAAAGAGGTTCGACGTACAGCAAAGATTGTTCGATTGGAATTACTAATAAATTGCCTTGAATCGCCTTTGAACCCTGCCGGTTCCACAGAGATATTTGTTCGGAAATCACCGGATCTTGGTTGATTAAAGCTTCTATCTGTTCCGGGCCGTAAACTAATCGCTGTTTTGGAAATTGATATAATAGCAACTTACCATAATCATTGTCATCCGATCGCCCTGCAATCCAAGCAATTAAATTATTACGACTGACTGGCGTAAATGGCAATAGCAAAATAAACTCTTCTGATGTTTCTGTCGGCAGTTTTGTAATCAAATAATACGGTTCTACGGGCTGCTGTTTGCCAGCATAAATCTCGTTAGGAACGCGCCACAAATCCTCTCGATTGTAAAATACCTGCGGATCTTCCATGTGATAAGTTAACAACCGTTCCGATTGAATGCTCAACAAATCTACGGGATATCTAATGTGTTTGCGGAGTGCCGGAGGCATTTTTTCTAGGGGTTTAAAGAGTCCGGGAAAGATAGCCATCCAACTCTTAATAATCGGATCGGAAGGATTGCTGACGTAAAAGTTTACAGAGCCATTGTAGGCGTCAATGACGACTTTTACCGGGTTGCGGATGTAGTTAAATTCATTTTTACCTGGATCTGAATAGGGGTAGCGATCGCTCGCTGTATAGCCATCGATAATCCAGTAAAGATAGTTCGGTGATTTGTCATTTCCCGAGGGAGAAGGTTTAATCTTGTTCCCAGTTTTATCCTGTTTCTTTTCTATTTCTCCTTTGCTGAGATTGGCGTTTGCTACCACTAAATACGGATCGGAATCGTAGCGCAAAAAAGGAGCAATCGCCCGGACTCTTTTGTTAATATTGCGGCGATAAAGTAACTTAGTTTCGGGTGTAAAATTGCGGGTTAGCGCCATTTGCCAATTTTTCAGGTAACTTGCAAACAGCAAGCGCTTCCATAGAGAGTCGATCGCAATTCCGCCCGTACCGCTGTAGGTATTGTAAACATTGTCTTGGCCGCTGGGATAGTCGAATTCCTTGACTTTTGTCGGTGCGATGGCGTCTGTATCGGTGACTTCGCCGTAGTAAATGCGCGGATAGCCGATCGGGATACTGGCCCGAATGCTATCTTTAGTGACACCTAAAGTAGTGTCTCCTGTCTGGGCTGTAACTCCAATATCCTTGACAAAATAATCGGGTAAACCGCCCACACCGACTGTGTTTACGGGAGAAAGAGTAAAGCCGTAACCGTGAGTGTACACGAGGTGTTCGTTTACCCAAGTTTGAGCTTCCGGCGCAACTGCTGTGTAATCTAATTCCCGCGCCGCCAGAATTACTTGCTGGCTTTCCACCTCTCCCTTTTTTGCAGTGGCGTTTTTGATTGTATAGCGATCGATATCAGCATCAGGAAATGTATAATAAGGTCGAATTTGCTGTAACTGTCGGTTGGCTTGCAGCAGTGGCTGTTTGTCCCACAGCCGGATGTTGCTAATAGTAAGTTGATTTTTTTCTAAGTCTTGATAGGTAAGTTTTCCGCCTGGATCGAAAGTTTTAATTTCAATTTTCTTCAGATCGAAAGCTTGTTGAGTAAAGGCAATGCTGCGCTGGATGTAGGGCTGTTCGCGCGCTAGTTCGTTGGGCTTGACTATCAGTTGCTGCACAATTTTTGGCAGCAGCCAACCTAGTAAAAAACTTACAGTCAAAAATCCTAAGATGATTTTTTTTAAGTTATTATTGTTGATGTTTAATTGGAAAACAGGCCAAAGCATGAAAAGTGCGATCGCCCCAGCCACTATACTCAAAAAGCCATAGACGGGAAGCCGCACTGTCACGTCAGCATAACCAGCCCCGTAGGTAACGTCTCCGCGCGAGTACAGCAAGGTGTAACAGCCCAGCCAGTACCGGAGCGAGACGGCTACCATGCAAGCTGCTCCCAAGCCGTACAAGTGCCACTGTTGCGATCGCGAAAAGCCCAAAAATATGCCTTGACTGAGGCTGTTTCCCGCCAGCAAATAGGTTAAGGTGCAAGATACTAAACCGTACACAGATACAACAGTCAGCCCGAAACTTAGTAATTCTAAGATGGGCAAGATAAATACATAAAAGCTAATATCTCGATTGAAAATCGGGTCGGTGATGTTAAAATTAGTAGGGTTGAAATATTGTAAAAGTTTAGTCCAGCGACTAGCGGCAATTATCCCGATCGCCAAACTGAGCAAAAGAGCGATCGCCCGCAACCAAAAATCCGGCTTAATTGCTACAGCTAACATCATCCCCAGCAGCAAGCCCAACTGCCACAGGTGAGAAGATAGCTGCACCACCCCAACCTGGATTGACTGAAATCCCAAGTGAATTGGCGGCGCAGACAAACCACCCACGATTCTAAAATCGCCGATGGTACCGGCGGCTAAGATCCCGCAGTGAATTACTGTTAAACTGGCGATCGCACTTAATCCAAATATCGCCAACAACAGCCAGGGAAAGGGAATTTGAGATTTAGCCGCAGGTGAATGATGATTTTTCTTCGTGTTTCTGCCACTTGCGGGCGCGATTAACTGCCTAAAAACAGGTGATTTGATGTTTTCGGTGGAAAGTTGCAGGCGGCGGGCTAGGGCTAAATTTCCGAAGCAGAAGGCGGAAGATACCAAAAGTGCGATCGCGCCCAGCAACCCTTGAGTTTTCAGTTTTAACAGCAAAACCTCAAGATATCCAACTTCCTCAAACCACAGAATTTCTGCCGCAATCCGCGAGGAAAACTCAAAAACTAACCACAGCCCTACAAGCAATAAAATTAATTGATAAATTCGCTTAATAGTCATTAGTTGTTAGTTATTAGTTATTGGTTATTGGTTATTAGTTATTAGTTATTAGTTATTAGTTGTTTGTTGTTATGTTAGTTGTTTGTTAAACTGGTTCCTATGCTCCAGCTTGGTAATAAATAAAAACCTAAATTTGAGTTAAGAAGCCCATTACTTAATGAGCGAATGGGTAATATCATGTCCGGTAGATTACCATAACAATGAAAGTTCGTAGTGCGGACTTGAGTCCGCTCTCAGGCTGCGGACTCAAGTCCGCACTACGAACCAATCTTATTGCGGTCATAAGAAACCGATTACTTAATTAGCAAATGGGTAATATCATATCCAGTAGATTATCATATCATAACAATGAAAGTTCGTAGTGCGCCCTCCCATTCCGCTCTCAGGCTGCGGACTGAAGTCCGCACTACGAACCAATCTTATTGCGGTCAATCGACCGGAAACGATATAAGTCCTAATTACATTAAAAGCTAATGCAAAACATCACTAATGACTGCGGTCAACTGATTAACGCTGTCAACTGTCAACTGTCAACTGTCAACTGTCAACTGTTAACTGTTAACTGTACTGCTGATTGACATCAACATCCAAATTAAACAGAGTTTGCAAAGTGTGCATCGCTTGTCGGCGCGCCTCAATATCCTGCTGCGCCCGCAACTGCACCATCGGATCGTGCAAAATCTTATTCACAATCCCTCTTGTTAAAGATTCAATCACATCTTGATGTTTCTCCGAAAACTCGGAACCCAGACGCGATAAAGCTTTTTCTAACTCTTGTTCCCGAATTAATTCGATCTTATCTCGCAAACAGCTAATGGTAGGAACAGTTTCTAGACTGCGCCACCAGACATCAAAAGCCTCTACTTCCTGTTCCAGCAAGCCCTCAGCTTCCATTGCCATTTTGCGGCGGCTTTCGTGATTTTGAGCTACCACCGCTTTCAAATCGTCCACATTAAACGACTTCACGTTAGCCAATTCTTTCGCATCCGAGTCAACGTTGCGCGGCACAGAAATGTCCACCAACATTAAAGGGCGATCGGGTTGTAAAACAGCTTCTAATTTAGCTTTATTTAACAGCGGATCTGTAGCGGCTGTACTGGTAAACACCAAGTCAGAATCCGCAATTACCTGCATCATGTCCGAGAGCAAATGCAAGTGCAATGTAGCATCTTTAAACAAACCGGCTAATTCCTCAGCCCCTCGCATCGATCGATTGACGATCGCAATATGACTCGCTCCTTTCGACAGCAAATGCTGCACCAACAAGCGCGACATCTTCCCAGCACCGATAATCGCAATCCGGCTAGTTGCTAAATGTTGACCTTTTAATTGAGCCAATTCCGCCGCCGCTGAAGAAATTGAAACCGCACCAGTACCAATGCTAGTTTCCGTGCGAACACGCTTACCGGCTGTCAGAGCTTGCTTAAACAAACGTTCTAAAATTCTGCCAACACCTTTGTACTGCTGGGCGAGTTTGTGAGTTTGTTTGACCTGAGCCAAAATTTGTCCTTCTCCGAGCACCAAACTGTCGAGACCCGCAGACACTCGCATCAAGTGCATCACCGCATCTTCGTGCAGCAAAATGAACAGGTGAGGGCGCAAAGACTGCAAAGGAAGTTTACTACATTCCGAAAGGAACTGCATCACTTCTCGCACTCCCGGCTCTGACTCTGTGGTAACGATATAAATTTCTAAACGGTTGCAAGTGCTGAGGATAGCAACCTCTTGAATGTGGGGATAGCCGCGCAATTGGGCGATCGCCGCTTCAATCTTTTGTTCTGGAATGCTGAGTTTTTCGCGAACTTCAACCGGCGCTGTTTTGTGGCTGAGACCTATGACGGCAATATTCATATCTGTGATTTGTCACTATTTATTTCTTAGTTATCAACAGTCACCTGTGATTAACTCTTAGTTTATCGCTAATTGTTAATTACTGGTGACTATCAACGGTTAAAAATTAACATTTAAAAATTAACTGTTAACCGCTAACTAATGACTAATTCAATTGCAGAGATTTCGGATTGTTAAACATATGGATTGTATCCACAAACCGAGCAGTCTTCGACTGAGAAGAAATTACCAAGCTTTCTGTACGAGCGCCGCCGCCAAAGAAGCGAACTCCATCCATCAGCGTTCCGGGAGTAATTCCGCAAGCTGCAAACAAAACTGTTTCCCCAGATGCCAACTCTTCAGCATTGTAAATCTTGTCTGGGTCTGTGATGCCCATTGATGTCAGGCGAGCGATGTTGCTTTCTTTGCTTTCACCGATCAAACCAGTTTTAACAACAGCCGGATCGTAAATTAACTGACCTTGGAAGTGACCGCCCAAGCAGCGCATTGCTGCTGCGGAAATCACACCTTCAGGTGCTGCACCAATACCCATCAAGGCGTGGATGTTGGAACCAGAAAACGCGCAAGAAATCGCCGCAGAAACGTCGCCGTCGCTGATCAGTCTAACTCTTGAACCCGCTTGCCGAATTTCATTAATTAAATCTTTGTGTCGGGGGCGATCCATGACCACCACCACCAAATCTTCAATACTGCGGCCGAGACAATCAGAGATAATTTTGAGGTTTTCGGTTGGCGTTTTGCGAATATCTACATGATTTTTCGCAGCCGCAGGAGCAGCCAATTTGTTCATGTAGAAATCCGGTGCCGCAAACAAACCTCCTTTTTCAGAGATTGCCAAAACTGCCATCGAGCCGTTTTGACCGTAAGCAACCAGGTTAGTACCTTCGCAGGGGTCAACAGCGATGTCAATTTCGATCAATTCATCGATGTTGCAGACATCTTTAGCATTTTCCTGGGTACAAATACCCACTTGTTCGCCGATGTAAAGCATGGGTGCGTCATCGCGTTCGCCTTCACCGATCACGATGCGGCCGCGCATATGAATTTTGTTCATGCGTTCGCGCATTGCTTCTACAGCTACGCGATCGGCTTCATCTTTTTCGCCTTTGCCCATCAAGCGAGCGGAGGCGATGGCTGCCTGCTCGACTACTTCGATAATCTCTAAACCGATTACATTATCCACGAACTATATACTCCCAACTAAGTCCTGCGTGCCTTGTGCTTTTTTGCACTACCAGCCATCAAGTTTATCAGAGGCGGGGATCTGTGTGAGCGTAAGCGATCGCTCAGTTTGTGTTAACTTTTGCTTCTTTGAGTCTGGGGCTGGAAAATTGAGTAAAAGGAGAGGGGCACAGCGGCGGAGTCGATCGCCATCCTTGACCAAAAAAACTGGGTTTCAAGCCTCGCCATTCTAGGGCGACTTTTTTGTGTTAGAATACTGCCGTAGCCTTTTTCCACGTCAAATGATAGTTTTGGAGTTTAAAGCCAAAGGAAAAATAACCCAATATGCTGCCATAGATGAGGCGATTAGAACCGCTCAGTTTGTCCGCAACAAGTGCATTCGTTACTGGATGGACAATCGAGGCGTTGGGCAGAAAGATCTTTATCGCTACAACACAGCGCTGAGGGCTGAATTTCCCTTTGTCAAGACTTTAAATTCCCATGCTTGTCAAGCCTCCGTCGAACGTGCGTATAATTCAATTGCTCGGTTTTACGAAAATTGTAAGCGCCAAGTCCCTGGTCAAAAAGGCTATCCGAAGTTTAAGAAAAACTGTCGTTCAGTTGAGTACAAAACTTCTGGGTGGTCACTTTCCCAGACGCACCAGCAAATCGTGTTTACGGACAAGAAAGGTATTGGCAAACTAAAGCTGAAAGGGACGTGGGACTTAAACTACTACCAAATTGAACAAATCAAGCGGGTTCGATTAGTTAAACGTGCTGACGGTTACTATGTCCAGTTTGCCATAAGGATTGAACACCAAGTTCTGCCTGCTTCGACAGGTCGCACAATCGGTTTAGACGTTGGACTCAAAGAGTTTTATACCGACAGCAACGGAAACGCAGAACCAAACCCTAGATTTTACAGAAAAAGCGAACAGCGGTTGAAGTCTCGACAACGCCGTGTTTCTCGCAAAAAGAAAGGCTCTACCAATCGAAAAAAAGCCATTAACCGACTAGGGCGAGTACACCTCAAAATAAGTAGGCAGCGTCAAGAACACGCTAAGAGAATAGCGCGTTGCGTCATCCAATCTAACGATTTGGTCGCTTATGAAGACTTGAGGGTCAAAAATCTAGTCAAGAATCATTGTCTCGCTAAGTCGATTAATGATGCTGGTTGGTATCAATTCAGGATATGGTTGGAATATTTGGGCGTTAAGCTTGGGAAAATAACGGTTGCCGTTAATCCTGCCTATACTTCCCAAAACTGCTCTAACTGTGGAACTACCGTCAAAAAATCGCTATCTACTAGGACGCACATCTGTAAGTGCGGACTTGAGTTAGATAGAGACTGGAACGCGGCTAGAAATATCCTGAATTTAGCCTTGGGTACTACAGGTCATGTAGGAACCTGGATTTTAAATCCGAACGCTTCGGGAGATTCGACCTCTACTCAAGCTGGAGCAATCTTGTCTGAGCAAGTTGGATCTATGAACGAAGAATCCTCACGCCTTTAGGCCCAGGAGTGTCAATTATCGTAACAGTTGCCTCCGTCCTGAAGTTTTATGATGATAGCAAATCAAACTTCCGGCCCCAAATCGGGACGCACTACACTTTATAAACGGGGAGCAATAAAAAATGATGAAAGCACAAGATATTATGACCGCAGAAGTTGTCACCATTCGCGGTTCGGCAACGGTAGCCGAAGCGGTGGCGATGATGAACGAACTGTGTTTGCGCGCGTTAATTGTGGAACGCCGCCACGAACAAGACGCCTATGGCATTGTCACGGAAACGGATATTGTTTACAAAGTAACAGCCTACGGAGTAGACCCGCAAAAAGTCCGCGTCTTCGAGATCATGACCAAACCGTGCATCACGGTCAATCCCGACTTAGGCGTCGAATATGTGGCGAGGTTGTTCGCGAATACCCGCATCCGCCGAGCTCCGGTGATTAAGGACAAACTGCTCGGCATTATTTCGGTAACGGATATCTTGACAAAAAGCGATTTTGTTGAGAAGCCGAAAAGTGTTTTATTTGAGGAAGAAATCGAAAGGGCGATCGCCGATGCTAGAACAGTCTGTTCAGAGAAAGGCGCTACATCTAAAGATTGCGCGGTAGCCTGGGACATTGTAGAAGAAATGCAGGCTGAGGCTTCCCACCAGCGCTCTGTCAAACTAGAAAAAACCGCTTTTGACGAGTATTGTGAAGAATATCCCGATGCGGCTGAAGCCCGGATGTACGACAGCTAATTTAGTCAGTTGACAGTTGACCGCTTGACAGTTGACAGTTGACCGCTTGACAGAAGGTAGAAAGCTGAATTTTTGATTATGCCTTCTACCATCTGCCTTCAAAGACTAAGGATCTCGCTGCTAATCTTTAAGTTTGTTTTGAAAAAGTTCGATAACCTGTTGCCACGCATCAGCAGCAGCTTCTCTGTATCCTCTTATATTAGGGTGCTGTGCTAAAAACGGGTACTTATCTACGAAAAATCCACCAAAGAATCCATGTCCTGCATCGTATCGAAATACACGATGATTGATGTGATGTTTCTGTAGTTCTGCCTCGATTTTGAGGGTTTCTTCCTGTGAAACTAATGTATCCTTCGTACCAAAAAATGTATAAATCGTGCCTTTAATTGCCGATGTGCGATCGATAGTTGGAGTAGATTCTCCATAGCTAGAAGTTGTAATCCCCCCACCATAAAACGAAGCAGTTGCTTTGATATCCTGTAAAGTTGCAGCCAGATAAGCAATATGACCGCCAAAGCAAAAACCAATGCAGCCAATAGAGTCAGATTTAACGTTGGGTAATGTGTTGAGATAGGCAATGGTTGCTTGAATATCGCTGAATATTTCCCAATATTTTACTTGTTGATAGTATTGCAACCCCAATTGGTAAGCTTCTGGACTGTAACCGATATCTGGTTCGCTAAACCCAAATTCAAAACCGGGTGCAATACGTTGATACATCGCAGGTGCAATTGCTATGTATCCTTGTTGTGCTATCAATTCGGTAATATCCCGAATATTTTCATTAACACCAAAGATTTCGTGAAACACCATAACCGCAGCAAATTTTCCCTTTTCTACTGGTTGGGCTAAGTAAGCATCGATTTGTACGTTGTTGTTGATAATTTTAACGGTTGTGGTACTAATTTCGCGATTTTTCATTTGCTTTCTCCAGCTTCGAGCGTTCAGTTTCAATACAGTTGGGTTAACACAGTTAATTCCCCGGAGATCCCCCTAAATCCCCCTTAAGAAGGGGAACTTTGAGTAAGTTCTT
>NZ_JAUBOJ010000288.1:0-9958 GCF_036700185.1 Microcoleus sp. BM001215392
GTGAGCTAGTCTCGCGAGCGATCGCACTTTTTGACCTGCTTAGTCTAAACTCCAAAGACAAGCAACCGTTAGATATGATTCACCCCGGCAGATGTCGAGAATTACAAAATCGTGGGAAGCTTGCCAGTTTTCGCAGATTTCCTTATGTCGCAATCCAGCAACAAACTATCGAAAGTCTCCAAACAAAGGAATACATCCTCAAGATTGACCCAGGTAGTCAATGGACAGGGTTTGCCATTCAATGTGGTAATGATATGTTGTTTCGAGCAGAACTAAATCACCGAGGAGAAGCAATCAAGTTAGATTTAGTTAAACGGGCAGGGTTTAGACGTGGAAGACGTTCGCGCAATTTACGCTATCGCAAGAAACGCTTGAATCGTGCCAAGCCAGAGGGATGGCTAGCTCCATCAATCCGACACAGAGTGCTAACAGTTGAAACTTGGATTAAACGCTTTATGCGGTATTGTCCAATTACTTGCATCGAAATTGAACAAGTTCGGTTTGATACGCAAAAGTTAGCTAACCCAGAGATAGATGGATTTGAATACCAGCCAGGTGAATTACAAGGATACGAAGTGCGTGAATACTTGTGGCAAAAGTGGGGTAGAAAATGCGCTTACTGTGGCACAGAAAACGTACCGCTAGAAGTTGAGCATATTCAACCTAAGTCGAAAGGGGGGAGTAGCCGCGTTGGAAATTTAACTCTAGCTTGTCATGTCTGTAATGTCAAAAAAGGTAACTTGGACGTTCGCGATTTCTTGGCAAAATCACCTGACATTTTGAAGCAAGTTCTAGAGAATGCCACGAAACCGTTAAAAGATGCGGCTGCGGTCAATTCAACCAGATACGCAATCGTGAAAATGGCTAAATCTATTTGCCAGAAAGTGAAATGCTCCTCAGGTGCAAGAACGAAAATGAACCGAACACGCCAAGGTCTTGAAAAAACTCACAGCCTTGATGCCGCTTGTGTTGGTGAGTCTGGAGCAAGCATTCAAGTTAGAACCGATCAACCTCTATTGATTACCTGCTTTCGGTCATGGCAGTCGCCAATCCATTCGAGTTAATGCGAATGGATTTCCGGCAGTGAAAAACGCTAAAACCGTTTTTACTCACATTGCAGCAGGCGATGTAGTCAGGTTTACTATCGGCAAAGACCGGAAAAAAGCTCAAGCTGGAACTTACACGGCAAGAGTTAAGACACCTACTCCAAAAGGGTTTGAGGTTTTAATTAATGGCGCAAGAATAAGTCTCTCAACCATGAGCAATGTAGTTTTGGTACATAGGAGTGACGGCTATGGCTATGAGCTTTAATTTGCTCGCATTGACTCGGAATTACTCCAATAAAACGATTTCTAGCGATCGGACGATCCGTTCGACGCGCTCGTTCTGTGCGAACTTTACCGCCGCCAGTACCTCGATATTTACGATCGCCGCTTCTGGGTGAAAGAACTCGATCCAAAAATTGAGAGAATTCGCCGCGCGCTGCTGGACTTGAAAACAACTACCCGCAAACAAACAAGCTTCATTAATTCCATCAAAAGTCGCCTTGCCTGGGAATATCCAGCGCGCGCACAAGTCAAATCGCAGCGGGCCAACGGCTTCCTCAGTGTCTCAAAACCGCCAGCATTTTGGGCTTGGCTGGCCCAGCGTGGCGGCTTCTTGTCGAAAAACATTCTTTCTTGCTTTGACAACCACTACCAGAAGGAGGCAAACTGCGATCGGGCGAACATCTCCGAGATGACGCGCCAGTTCGCTGCGGCGGTCTGCGACTTGCACGACACCGAGGCACAAATCGAGCTGGCACTAACCAGCCTGCTGGCTCATGAAGATTTCGATCCGTATCACCGGGTGTTCGATCGGTTTGCACTCGGCTACCGGGAGCGCGGTTGGATTTTATCCACCATCTACCCGTTCGACGACTTCCTCTGCCTGCCGAAAAAGCGAGCATTGAGACGGTTTCGTCAGGCTTGCGGGCTCGGCAAAATTGAGAAATCTAGCGGCCAAGTAAGGGCAGGCGGTGGTGGTGGCAAGTGGACGGGATGCGCGAACACGCGATCGACTCTGTGGACTTACATTAACTGTAGGATTGAGCCGCAGAGGCTCAAAGGTCAGTCTTACACCCCTATTCAGTTGGAATTGCGAGAATATTTTGTTGGCCGCGCCTTTGAAAGTGACGGAATTAAAAAGCGCGGCGGACGGCTCGCAGACGCTCGAAACGCTAGCTGCCGTAAACTGGCCGATCTAGTTTTCCGGGAACTTTACAATGAGATAAGGTAGCGAGATGATAGGCGATTGTTTGCAGCAAGTCGCTTTTTTGTTAAATCAAACCGTCAAAGTGTGCGGAGGATTTGTATTATGAAAGATGGACAAGAAGTACGTCGCGTCCCCACAGCAGTCATTGCCGGTGTTTGCGGGTTGGCTTTAGTGGCCGGAGGCGGCATAGCCTGGTGGACGGCGAACCGTTCGCCAACCTCCACAGACACGAACTCTGCCGCTCCCACTACCGCTCCGGCGCTGTCTCCAAGTCCTGCCCAATCCCCTGCTGTAATTATCCCCGTACCCCTGCCAACTCCCGTCCCAGGGCCCCTGGATCGGACGGCTGCACAGCAGGTGCCGCAGGTTCAGACGCCTGCACAGCAGACAAGACCGCAGATTCAGACGCCGCAGGTTCTGGCGCCGCAGGCTATAGCGCCTAAGTCGCCGCAGCCAAAGCCTTTGCCCGAGAATGCAGGCCAGACAGTGCAAGTCTACTGGGTTAAAGATGCCAACGGCAAATTTGAGGGAGTTCCTACGAAAGTAGCTATCGCACAAGCTGACAAGCCTGAGGCTACTTTACAAGCTGCTTTTAACAGTTTGTTGGCAGGGCCAAAGAATGGAACTGTCTCTAGTGAAATTCCTAAAGGGACAAAACTCCGGAGTTTGAGTGTCAAAAATGACGGAGTTTATGTGGATTTGTCTTCCGAATTTACTTCCGGGGGAGGCAGCACTTCGATGACGAGTCGGTTAGGGCAAGTTATCTATACGGCTACAAGTTTAAAACCGAATACCAAGGTTTGGATTTCGGTGGAAGGCAAGCCTTTAGAACTTTTGGGTGGCGAAGGTTTGGAAGTGGCTCAGCCGAGTACCCGCCAAATTTTTGACAAAAATTTTCCCCTGCGTTAACTTTTGATTAGTTAGCAGTCATGAGTCATTAGTCCTTGGTCTGAATGCAGAAAGTAGGGATTGATAACTAACTGATAACCGATCGGATCGTTGACACGAGCATGGGAATAATATTTTCTGTGCAGTGCGAGCGTGCCGCTCGCTTCGGATCGCGGAGCCAAGCTTCCCGCTCGCTTGCAGGGTATCATTCCGTAGTTAGCGGATTTGATATAACTGATGGCTGGGGACTCAGGACTGGGGACTAATGACTAATTTTCAAGGCTTGACAGTCAGGCTAAATGCCCGAAAGTTGAGGGCTTGCTGTTCGATGCGGCTGGCGAGCCGATCGCACACCATAGTACACAGCTCGAAAATTAACTCGTCTTGCACCTTATAATAAGCTGAAGTCCCTTCACTCCGGCGAGTGAGGATGCCAGCTTGGAGCATAAGTTTTAGGTGCTTAGAAACGTTGGCTTGACTCGTTTGAGTAGCTTCAACCAACTCTTGCACGCATTTTTCGCCGTCGCGAAGCAAGTTCAAAATTCGTAAACGCATTGGCTCGCTCAGAATACTGAAATATTCAGCAACTTGTTGCACAACCTCTTGCGGGACAGGCTGGGATGACTTCATCAAACTCACCGGAGAGAAGCGATCTAGAAATATTAGCATTTATTCTGTCCATAACAATAAAGTAATGCTTCAATCCGGATTAATTCGCATCAAAACTTGACCGTATTCGACAGGTTCGCCATTTTGCACTAAAATTTCCATCACTTGACCCGACACTTCATCAGCATCAATCTCGTTCATCAGCTTCATAGCTTCGATAATGCAGACTGTCTGGCTGACGCTGATGCGATCGCCCACATTCACAAAAGGCGGCTCATCGGGAGCAGCAGCGCGATAAAAGGTTCCTACCATCGGCGAGATAATTGGCACCCATTTGGTATCGACAGGAGGAGGCACCGCAGGCACCGCAGGCACCGCAGCAGGGGGCTGGGTCTGAGGGGCTAAATTTTGGCCCACAGCAGGAGGTGGCGCCGCGGTGGGGCTAGCAACAGCCTCCAAGCTCGGAGCGACAGCTACTGCTGTAGCCCTGAGCGCAGAAGAATTGCCTGGTTCGCTGGCGAGAATGCCTTTGCGTACAGTCAGTTCAAGCTCCCCACTTTTTAACGTCAGTTCCGAAATGCCTGTTTTGTCCAAAACAGTTAGCAAGTCGCAAAGCTGGTTTAAGTCTAGTTGCACAGCAGATTCAAGGGTAATTGAGAATTGAACGGATAAAATTGAGAATTGAAAAGGTGGCGAAGCGAGGATACTCCACCGAGTTGGGAGTCCAAGCCAGAGTTGGTAAGCTCCCAGCGGCAGTGCAATTTTGAGGTGTTTGACTCAGAACTCACAGCAGACAACTGACAGCTTACAACTTGCTTGTCCTCCATCGTTGCTACTCTCGGCCGAGGTACTTGTCTTCACGAGTATCAATCCGAATCCGTTCTCCAATGGAAATAAACAGAGGCACCATAATTTGAGCTCCGGTGGAGACAATGGCGGGTTTGCTACCACCAGTGGCAGTATCTCCTTTGACTCCGGGATCGGTTTGTGTAACTTCCAAGACGACTGAGTTGGGCAGTTCCACTTCCATGATTTGCTCGTTCCAGCGCAGAATGCTGACTTCCATCCCTTCACTGAGATATTTGACGCGATCGCCTATTTGCTTGGCAGTGAGGGTACTTTCCTCGTAAGTCTCCATATCCATAAAGACAAACTGGTCGCCTTCTTTATAGGTATGCTGCATCACGTTCTTTTCGAGATTGGCTTGAGGCATAGTCTCGCCGGCCCGGAAAGTTTGTTCTACCACGTTTCCGGTTTGGACATTTTTTAATTTTGTCCGCACAAAAGCTGAGCCTTTTCCTGGCTTGACGTGGAGGAATTCGATAACCCGCCACACGCCATTATTCCATTCAATTGAAACACCTGTCCGAAAGTCGTTACTGGAAATCATATAAATTTTTGCGGGCAATCCCGTCGCCGCGGGGGCACGGGGGAACTACAGTCAGTCGATTTTAGATGCGAGGATTTTAGATTGTAGATTTACTTGCAGCGTTGAATCTGCGAGCCAGAACCTCGATCTAAAATGTTCGATCTTTCCACGACACTTCTGCGGGGAATGGTATCCGTTTTTGAGCCGGAGTCAGCTTAAAGGAGCAGTCTAGCTGACGGCATCAAAAAGCAATTGGCAATTTATTTTACCGTTCAAAGGGAGCAAGTGCTGTACTCCAAGCTAAAAAGCTCTCTCAAAAACGAAGTTTGACAGCGGATGCAAGCAATATTCGGCGATCGCGTGCTGTGGGAAGATAATAGAGGCAATAAAAGTTAAAGTTATGTTGCATTCGTACAATTTGTCGATCGAGACGTGCAAGCGTTGGGTCAAAACCCTCGCTTTAGCAGTCCTGCTGTTCGCGCTGTCCCTGAGTTTCAGTGCAGTTTCCCATGCCAAACGCCCCAGCAGCAGTATGCCTGCTGGGAATGCGATTACCGACGGCCGCGCACTGCTGCGCTACGCTCTACCTCTTGACAATCAGACTGTGCGAGAATTGCAAATCAGTCTCGAAGACATTGGCAACCACATCCGTTCTAAACGTTGGGGGCCCATCAGCAGCGATGTCAGTAAGGCTTCGAGGATTCTCAACCTCCGGGAGTCTGACATTTTAGCGAGTATTCCCGAGGCGAAAAAGCCGGAAGCTGAGGCGCTAGTGGTGCGAGTCAAGGAGGGAGTGGGCGAACTGGAAAAAGCTGTTGAGGCTAAAGACAGGGAAAAAGTGATTGACTTGAAAGCCAAAATCCTCGGTTCGGTAGGCGAAATCGAAGAGTTAATGGTGACAAAGTTTCCCTTTGAAGTGCCTGCTAAGTATGCTAATCTGCCTCAACTCAAAGGGCGCGCCACTGTGGCTGTGGAAACAGAAAAGGGAACAATTACTCTGGTGCTTGACGGCTACAGCGCCCCGGTAACTGCTGGTAATTTTGTGGATTTGGTCGATCGAGGTTTTTATGACGGTTTGCCGTTTATTCGATCGGAAGAATCCTATGTTTTGCAAACGGGAGACCCCGAAGGCAAGGAAGAGGGCTTTATTGACCCTGGTACGGGCAAATACCGCAATGTGCCTTTGGAAGTGCTTGTGAGAGATGAAAAGGAGCCTGTTTACGGGATTACTCTAGAAGATGCGGGCCGCTATCGCGACGAGCCTGTTTTGCCTTTTTCTGCTTTCGGTACTCTGGCCATGGCCCGCGCCGAAGCCGAACCAGACAGCGGTTCTTCTCAGTTTTTCTTTTTCTTGTTTGAACCCGAACTTACGCCCGCTGGCTTAAATTTGTTGGACGGTCGGTATGCTGTTTTTGGTTACGTGGTTGAAGGAAAAGAGGTGTTAGAGCAACTGAAGCAGGGAGACAAGATTGTTTCTGCTAAGGTGATTAAAGGTAAGGAAAATTTGGTGCAACCTCAAGTTTAATCAGCACACAAACCAAGACGGTGATTTAAATCGCTTAAGAGTCGAACAAAGACGGCGATTTAAATCGCTTCTTGTCTAACAAAGCCCGCCTCCGCGGGCTGTAAGAAACGATCGCGAATCAAGACGGCGATTTAAATCGCAAAGCGAGTCTAACAAAGCCCGCCTCCGCGGGCCCGAAGAGTTAATCGGATTAGTTAATATTTAGTTAACATCATTCTTTTGGTATACTAAAATTAGTTATTTCAACTAGCAATTATAACGCTATTATGGCAATTTTAGAATTTTTATTAGTAATTGGTTTGGGCGGATTTGCCGGATTGTTGATTGTAAACAATGTCAATGAAAACAAGCAAAATCGACTGTTAGACGAGGCTTTTTATCAATTGTTGGAAACTCAAAACAGTGAGGTTTCGCTGATTCAACTGGCGGCCTTGGCGAGGGTTGAGGCTGAAGTTGCTCAGCATTATTTAAATCGGCAAGTTAAGATTTTTTCGGCGGTTTTAGAGGTAGATGATGATGGCGATACTTTTTATCGATTTCCGAGGTTGCGCTTGCCACCGAGTTCTGGTAAGGAATGGTGAGGCAGTGGACAGTTGATAGTTGATAGTTGATAGTGGAAAGTTGACATCTCACCCCGCGAGATCCGTCGAAGGGTTGAGAGTTAATTTTTGATCGAGTGTGGCAGATCCACAGTATAGCGTAAAGTTTTGTAACAAATTTAGTGTCTCTGCATAAAAAGTCGATCGACTCTCAGACAGATAGATAGGGAACTTGTTTTTGTTCTCTGCTGTGCAAAAATCTGAGGTGCATGATATGCAAAAATTCAAAAAAAGGCTTGAACAAACGGACTGGGGCGGGTTTGTGCAAAGTTGTCTGTCTTTGACTGCTTTGACGGTGTTGGGATTTAGCGCCGTTGAACCGGTAAATGCCGCCAGTCTCCATACTGGTTTCGCTTCCTATGCGATTACCGACCTCGGCCAAACCAATGCCTACGGTATCAGCAATTCTGGACAAGTGCTAGTTAGTAATGGCGTTGCTGGGGTGTGGGACAACGGTCAGATAACTGAAATCACAGACACTACTTGGGCTTACCAAATGAATAGTTCTGGCCAAGTGGTGGGTCGTTATCTGAGTCAAAATTGGACAGATAATGCCTACGTCTGGGAAAACGGTCAAAGGACTGACCTCGGTTATTTTGATGGCATCAGCAGTATCGCGAGTGATATTAATGAAGCTGGGCAAATAGTCGGTAAGTTTAATAGTACCAAAGAGAAATTTAATCCCTTTCTGTGGCAAAACGGCGAGATGATCGATTTGGGTACTCTTGGTTTCAATGGAGGAGCTATGGGTATCAACAACCAAGGTCAAGTAGTTGGTTATTCTGGTCTTGTTTTTGGGATAACTCATGCTTTCCAGTGGGAAAATGGCAACATGATTGACCTGGGAACTCTTCCAGGGTATGACGGCAGCATTGCTTATGATATCAATGATTCTGGTCAGGCGATCGGCTATTCATCAAATAGTACCCTCAAGCAAAGTCATGCTACTTTGTGGTCTAATGGTCAAGTTACAGATTTGGGTACTCTCGGTGGTAATATGAGTGCTGCGATCGCCATTAACAATAAAGGACAAGTAGCAGGTTATGATACCGTTGGTGGCAATGGCACGCCCAGTCACGGTTTCATCTGGGAAGATGGCGAAATGGCTGACCTCAATAGTCTGATTGATGAGGACTCTGGGTGGTTTTTACAAGAAGTCAGCGGCATTAACGATAGGGGTCAAATTGTCGGAAAGGGGATTAACCGTGCAACGGGACAAAATCATGCTTTCCTCCTCAACCCAATCTGCGGTAGTTCTCAACGAAATCCCTTGTTACCTGATGGTTTTGAGGATGGTTGGCATCAGTTTAATGATGTTGTCAGCAATAAATGGTTCGACCCGCCCGTGGCTGCTGGTTTTACTTTCAAAATAGGTGATGCTGTGGCGAATGGTAGTAGCGGCGGGACTGGTGACGGGTGCATTGTTGACGAAAATCCGTTAGCATTTACTCCGAATCCAACCGAACCTTCGCTATTTACTAAAATCCTCGGTTTACCCAGTGGAATTGATGCTGATGAACTGTTTGGCATCGTAGTTGGCGGTAAAGAAATTGGCAAATTCAAGCCGAATGAAGTGGTAGATTTTGTAGCTTTACTCGGTTACGGAGTCTCGGAGTTTAGCGTGATTGGCATTAATGCAAGTGTTGACCCGACAAACCCTTTAGCTTTTCCGATCAAATTGGAATCTAATCGAGATAAGTTCTCTTTCAAGATGCGGGCGATGCTTGATGATGCTGAAGCTGTTCCGGAACCTTCGGAGATTGCGGGGATAGTAACTTCTGCTGCTTTTTTTGCTGGTTTGTTGCTGAAGCGCCAGCGGAAATCAAAGGTTTTGGTTTCTGATGATGTGTAGTTTTTTTTGAAATTGTGTCCGATAAATTTACGTAAAAAAGGTTTGTAGTTAGGACTTCAGTCCTCGGAAAGAAGGACTAAAGTCCTCACTACGAACCTTTTTTTTGATGTTGATTTAGATAAGATGGTGGTTGAAACTAGGTTTATACAAACAATGTCTCCCTTTGTGGATTAAAGAGAATTATGAAAGTTAAGGATATCGGAGAACAAGGTCTTTTAAGAATATTACAAAAATTCTGTCCCGCCGAAATTGTGGGTGATGATTGTGCTGTAATCCCAACAAATCCCAATAAATCTCTGGCGGTGACGGCGGATATGTTGGTGGATGGAGTGCATTTTAGCGATCGCACCACAAGCCCTTATGACGCAGGATGGCGCGCCGCAGCGGCGAATTTGTCGGATCTGGCCGCCATGGGAGCAAGTCCTCTGGCGGTGACGGTAGCCCTGGCTGTGACAGCGGATACGGCTGTGCTTTGGGTGGAAGAGTTTTATCGGGGGATGACGGCTTGTTTGCAAGAGTATCATACGCCGATCGCAGGTGGGGATGTGGTGCGATCGCCCGTGGTGACTGTGGCGATTACGGCTTTTGGGGAGGTTGAGTGCGATCGTACCATCCGTCGGTCAAATGCGCGAGCGAATTGGGCGATCGTGGCGACTGGCGTGCACGGGGCTTCTCGCGCTGGGTTAGAGTTGCTGTTGAATCCTGAATTCGGGCAAAATCTGGAAAAGGGCGATCGAACTTCTTTAATTCTCGCTCATCAGCGCCCGAAACCGAGGTTAGATGTTTTGCCCATTTTGTGGGAAATTTTAGATGCTGCGGGTGCGATGGAACCCCCCCTCAGTCCCCCCCTTGGTAAGGGGGGG
>NZ_JAUBOJ010000289.1:0-9948 GCF_036700185.1 Microcoleus sp. BM001215392
ATCGCGAAGATGTTAACGGCAGGTTAGGCCGCATTCAGTCAGTCGGGGAGAAAACCGCCCCTGTGTGGATGCGACACATCCCCACCGTTACTATGCACTTGTACACCTTCAAACACTCGGCTCTTACTGCTGTACCGCTCGAAAATCAACCCGGACTTCAAGAAATTTGCGATCCCACTGACCGACTTCACAAATTAGGAAATCTAGATCCGTTTGAAGTCGAAATTCTGAACTTGTTAGAAAGAGCAACGGTTCTTACTCCCACCGAATTGCAGTATTTAGAACAGATTGAGGATAGACACAAACTTGATTGAGTGCCTCACAACTATTTTCCCTTTTGAGAACAGCAATAACTTCGGAAATTTTATTTGATTCACTTGACAGTTCAAACACTGAGCCAATCAATTTTTGTTGAGCTGCTAATTGTCGCAGTGAATAACAAGCGATCGCTCGCACTCGCTCTGGAGACTTGCTAGCATTTTTAGCAGCAAACGGCCCCCAGAAAGCACTCAGCACAATCTTAATCTGTTCCGATATTGGGTATGTTTGACTCAAACAGTAATCCCAAACCATCTTATCGAATGGGTCGTCTAGTGCAACTAAAACACCCGATATTTGCGACTGCACTTGCTTCTGATTTTGGTCAGGTAACGGCTGATTGTTCAAATTGGCAATCATAGATTTCTCCTGTTAAGCTAACTTATTTACATCCCATTCTCGATTTTAGTATTTGCCCTCAAGGAACAAACTCTCGTTCTTGAGGGGAGCGAATCCACAAAGTACAAAATCCTTTTTGTGCAGGTTTACCCTCTACTGTCAGCGTCACCCCCAATCTATTTATCTCAGTTTCACACAGTTTTTGGCCACCTTTCTCGCTCAACAAAGCTTGATTCCAGCTCATAAGTTGGCGAGCATATTTCCCTTCATTGCTTGTTGCCCACTGAATTGTATCCGCGTTCTTGCGAGCAAACTGACCCTCTTTGCTCAGCCCCCATTCGAGCGCTACGGCTTGTTCTAAAGTGAGCTGGCGCGGCCCTTTTGGGTCGAGTTCAGGCGGTGGAATGAACCGGGGCACAGCTAACCCGATAAAAGCGCCGATCGCCATTGCCCCTAACACCACCCCGCTCCCAAAAATCACGGACCAAATATCGTGAGCAACTTTCTCTAAAGCTGCTTGTCGCACCAGGGTGTAAACTGAGTTGGAAATGTGGCGATGTTGCACCCTAACAGCCGCTTTTCCCTGCCGTTCTAAAAACTCTCTGCTTTCTTTTTCCCAATTTTCAGTTAGTTGGCGAACTTGTTCCAATTCTTGAGAGATGACAGCTTGAGAATCTTTCAAATCACCTTGCCATTTAGATTGCCAATTCTTGAAAAACTGGTCAATCTCTTGCGGTTTTTTTTCTAGCAGCAGTTCGAGTTGACCTGTGGCCAGCAATACGATAAAAAGTGGGTCATTTTTATTGAGGCCGTATCGGTAAGCTGTCTGAATGACATGAGAGCGAAATTTGGAGTCTTTTCCCTTGAGTACCTGGCTGATTAGTGACTCAGTATCTCTCTCGTACATGGGAGGGGCACATAAAGGATCTCTGTTCAGAGCTTCTCTTTCCCTCGAATCATCGTCTATGAGTTCCCAAAACTCCTCTTCATTTAGCTTATTCCCATCTGATTTCAACTTTTCTTCTACTGCATCTTCTGGGAATGTATCTGGAGAATCGGGCAAATTTTGCGAATTTTCAGCGGATTGTATGGAATTATTTTTGGTATTATTAAGTCTGCCCTGTTCCCTTGGCGTTTCCAATATCTCGCCAAACTCTTCAGAGTCAACTTCGGAAAGTTCTTCTAAAAGTCGATCGGACATTTAACCTCCTACCTAATCAAAATCCTAATCTTTATGCTGTTCTGCATCGCGCCTTCTATAGTCTGAACTCACATTTTGTCCGTCTCCTAACGAGTTCATCACCCATTGATATCGTTTCCGGCTGCATCGTCAGGTGATAAATTAGAGGGCAATTCATGAATGATTGTTACAAGTCGCCACCTATCTCGGCGCAATTTTCAGTTGTTCGATTCACAGTCAACAGTCAACAGTCAACCTCATAAGGAGTGCAACCGGAATTGATATGACTGTAAAATTTACAGGAATACCCGCAAATTATCGGTTTAGACACTATCTGTAGTATTAAGATGTGTTTCGGCACACCCAGCCCGCTGGCCCAGTGGTGAAGAAGTTTTTGAAACCCAGGAAATCTCGTAGCGGGCGATCGATCAATCTTCTTACTTTCAGAGTTTAAACGCAATAAACAACGTTTATTGCTAAGATCCAACGCTTGGGATAACACAACTGCGTTGATTGCACTCAGCCAGCGGGCTGGTTTCGGCACACCCTATCAGTAGAGTCTGTGCGTAAGCCTTAATTTAGATTCTTAAAAGCTTACGATACCTTTTTTACAAATTACAGCCTCCTGAGACTTTACAACCTGTTGCTTATTTTGTTACTCATTTGGCTGCTCATTTTCTATCTGCATTTCCTCATTTATTTTTCGTTCGTAGGCACCGATAACTTCTTTTTTATTGCGATTGGGTGCGTTGTTAAACAAACCTACATCTTCTATGAGACGGAAACAGTCTTCCAGAAAAGTATGCAATCGCTGCTGACTAATTAAGAAAAATTCAGAGTGTTTCATTGCTTGAGAAAATGACAACCGCTTCGTATCAATAAACTTGCGCTCTCTTGCACTCAGCGCCGGCAAGTCTACGACAGGAATTCGATAATTATTAATGAGCTTGTTCATTTCCTTATGGCTTTGTACGTGCGACCAATCTTTGCAAACTCCAAAATTACGAACAAAAATGTGATTGAGCTTACCTTCAAAGTAGTTGAAAGAGTCAATAAACATTTCAATGCTGTCAGTCGTGCCGCCGCAAATAAACCACTTGCAAACATCAACTCCTGACTGCTCTTTAAAATCAGGAGAAGTTAAATTAGCTTCGTCAATCCATTTGTTGATAATGCCGTAAACCCGAGCTGGTAAATTGACAATAACAGGAGTCTCCACTGCCGTTTCAAAAATAATGTCGATCTCGAAAAACTTCTCTTCATCCTCAACTAAAGCTACGATTTTTGCATTGTGTTCAGGATAGCGCTGCTGCACGTCAGGATTTTGAAAATCGCCATCAATTAAGGTGTACAGCAGTTCATACTTCTGATTGAATTCAACCAGAAGGCGCGTTAGCATTGACTTGCCAACGCCACCTTTCTCGCCGTCAACCAAGTGAATCATGTTAGTCATTTCATTCCTCCTTGCTGGATGTCGATGTCTATTCAAGACTTAATAATTTTTAACTAAAGCTAGGCCCGACCATTGCCGGATCGAAACCAGCTAAGTTAAATGCGCTGTTTTCAAACTCAACTTCTCCCGAAAATTCCTCTGGTTCTTTTTCTTCGGGCAAACTTGCGGGATTTGAACTCTCAGGGGTAGTTAATTCCGTAGCAATAGATGTACCTGGATTCGACAAGTGAGAGAAAGTAGCTAAAGGAATTAAACCCGAAGAAATACCAGGGGCAATTGCTCCTAACTCGGTACAGTTAAATCCCACATCTCGGCAAACTTCATCTATCTGCCTGAGCAAAAAATTAATGCTCTCTCGCCTCAAATACTCTAAGTCTGTACTAGAATGATTACCGCTATTGCGTAAAGCTGCTAACAGCCACCGCGCTTTGATCAGAGGTAAAATCGTTTCCTTTAAACTAAAAAAAGGATGATTTTGCAGGTAAGACAGCAAGATAGCGTCTTCGGAATCTGGCAAAACTTGACAGCGCCAGCAAAATTCCTTGTAGCGTTTTCTAGGCATAATTCCTCACCTTCTTTCCAGAACCTCGGTAGGGCCCTCCCAATAAGATAGCTGCATCTAAGTTTGCTTCAGATTCCTCTAATGAAGGTTCTGTATTCGACTCATCACTCAATTCATCAGAAGCATCTAAGCAGCTATCTTTGATACTTGAATCAGCCTTTTGTTTAGCACATTGTTCAGTGTTTTGTTCAGTAATATCTTCAGTCTTTTGTTCAGCGGGTTCTTCAAATTTTTGTTCAGTAATATCTTCAGTCTTTTGCTCAGTAGATTCCTCAATTTTTTGTTCAGTAGATTGCTCTGATTTAGCGTGAGTAAATTGCTCAACTTTTAATTTAGTAGGTTGCTCGGATTTTGGGTGAGTAGGTTGTTCAGATTTTGGCTTGGTAGATTGTTCAGATTTTGGCTTGGTAGATTGTTCAGCACATTCTTTTACACTCTGTATATCAGTCGTAGGGACTGGAGCATCTCCTGAACTGGAAGTTGTATCTTCTGCCCTCTGAGAAGTTGTCGCAACAGACCTTTGCCTCAGTACCTCAAACTGAGATTTGAAGTAAGAAAATAGTCCGTAAACATCAGCTATGCGACAACCTAAGCCATCAGGGTCAAGTGTTTTTGGCACTGTTATACCTGCGTGCCAAGACAGTGAATAATGAGAAAACTGATTTCGCAGTTCGGGCTTCATATATTCAGAAGTACCCCCGCAAAATACAATTTCATCTAAATCGGGCGGCAGCACTTCATTAATCCAATGAGATAACATTCGAGCGTAGTCAAAGCGAGACAGCTTGACTGCTTCAATCAATTGGTCAACTTCTCGATCTTTCGCTGCATCCTCTCGATTTCGAGCAATTCGGTAAAAGTAAGGGCGGTTGTAGCTTACACCTGAAGAAGCGATCGATAAAGCCAAACGGGAAGCATCGTAGTTAGAGGTTCGCTCTTGAACTAGATCCACCAACTTTACCATTCCTAAGTCTGAAGTTTTGCCTTTACCGACAGCACCGCGTGCCGAAACTATTATCGAAGCATTGCGAAATCCTACCATCACAAAGGCAGTTACCCGCTGCTTGAAGGCTGAACCTAAATTGCTGTTGTGGATCAAAGCAATGCCGCCGCCTTCTTGCAAAGCTTGGGTTTTGTCCAGGGTGACGGATAGCTTACCGGTGGGTGTTTCAAATGAAGCAGAGTATTGACTTAATAGCTCAAAAAATTGTTTGGAGTCATTAAATTCACCTGGGGGCAAGAAAACGGAGATCGCAGCATTGAATTGATTGCCTAAATCTAACTTCCGCGACACCACCCACAAAGCTGCTAGAGCTTTGTACAAAGCGCTACTGTACTTCAGTCCCGCCAAACCGATATGAGCATTGAATTGCGCTGCTGCCAGGTAGCCAACGGCTCGACATTCATTACCAATTGCCACCCAAGCGATATTTTCGGGAGATGCCGATGCAAGGTTAGGTTTTGTGAAACAATTGGCTATGTCTTGGCTCACCGGCCCCACCTGCGATTCCATTACAAAGGAGCTTGCTTTACTGCCTGCTTGCGAGCTTTGGCAGAAAACTCTAGTAGATAAGCCGCCAAAATCTATAGCCAGAATCGCATCTGGTATTGAGGGTTTTTTCTTCATAAACGCTGGATTTTATTACGTTATAAAATGATAGTATTGGCTTCTATTTAAGTCTGACCTCACCAATTATGGTGGTTTTGGATAGTTAAAATAGCCCCCTCCAAATGGCGGGGACAGACGGCCTTCTCCAAATGGCGGGGACAGACGGCCTTTCAAGGAAAATATCTCGGTTTGTGCCGATTGCTTTGCGCTTCCTACAAAGAGCAACTATGTCAAGGTTACGCTAAGATGAAAGGCAAACGATTAATTTTAATAACTATCCTGTCTTCGTTTAACTCAAGTTGAGCCGGGATTTCTGGAGCTTCAAAGAAATAAATTGGGTACGGTAATCTTCGGGTAGCTTGATTTGATGTTTCCGCTCGAAACTCTGCAACTCTACTTCCGCAAGCGCTTGCTTCAGTTTGTATTGGTGAGAATCTGCGCGTGTTCCGTGCAGATTTTTATCTTCTTGCTGCAAGGGTTGAAGCAGTTCTGCTAATTCTTTAATATTCTTTGATATTTTCAATTGCCGATTCCAGAGAGCAATCCATCATATCCCAGTCAATGCCATCATCGGGGAACAGCGATAATTGTCCAGGCGATACGTTGGATTGCCCGCGATTGTGATAAGAAAGGTGGCAGGCAGTACAAAGAGCAATTAAGTTTTCTGGGCGATTATCCTCTGGTATCCGGTTGCGGTGGTGCACTGTTAAAGTTAAGGAACAACGTTCGGATTTGGTTAAGCCACTTTGTTTACCAGGTCTGAGGCATTGTTGGTTGCACTTAGCACAGCGCCAGAGCGCACTTTCTTTCACTGAGAGCGCAATCTCTCGCCAATTTTTTGGATACCTTTTGGGTTTTGCCATAAACGTCAAAGCTCATCTCTCTATAGGGCGATCGCTTTTGTTGCCATTACTCAGAATACCGTCTCATCCGGGCATAAAAGCGATCGCAGTCAGGGAGTTTGGGCATGGTGGGCGGATTGGGTTTTGGTTTGAGTTTGCCTCGAAATCGGGGTTAGCGGCGATCGCGATCGCCGCTTCAATCAAGATACCGCTGCTGTCCCGCACCAAGGATGCGTTGCAAAAACTGGACTAATTCGGCAAAACAATCGGGGTTATTTTCAAGCCACAATTCCGCAAGCATGATTGAATGTTTGGTTTTCCTAAACTTGAGGCGAACAAATGATAACTTGGCCATATAGCCTTTCTCAGGTAGATGAGATATAGTATAATTGATGCTGTTATTGCACTTCATTTATATGAAAAAGACGATAGATTCTGTGAATCCCTTAAAAGTTTGGAAACAAATTGCGCTATTTGTGAGCTTAACTCTATTATCTCTGTTGGGTATCAAAACCACTTTGGCGACGCCCTCCCAAACAACTTTACAGGCTCAAAATTGTCCCTACGGAGCCCAACCTCGACCCTTTGCTCAAGTCGTTACCGAAACAGATCCCCTGACTATCCGTTCTTCCCCGGACGGGCCGGTAATCGGGCTAGTGCCTAAAGGCTGGCAAGTTGTTACGGGCGATCGAGATGCTACAGGAAAGTGGGTAAAAATTGGCAGTGAATATAGTTCTAGCAGTCAAAATCTTCACGGAGGTAGTCGAGGAAATGGGTTTGCGAATGCGCCTGAATTCACAGTGGGTTGGGTAAATAAAGCTTATCTCAAACCTTTGGGTAATTTTTGCGAAAAACCGCTAAAAATACAGCGGAATAACTTGAGAGGATTGTCTGGGGATAGACAAGTTGTGATTCATGAAGATTGGCTGCAAATTGCAGAGCGAATCGCTCAAAGAGACTCTCAATAATAAGGATCAATTTCAAAGCCTTACATCAACGATAGCTTATGGCAGAATTGAACGATCGCACTGCAATCAACTTAAAACGAGTTTTACAAATTGCCGCAATTGTCCCGGGAAATCACCACCGCTTTTTGCAAGCTGGATTAATTGATTCGCAGTCGGGTTTGAAACAACTTGTGCCAGATTGGCAAACAGCTTTTGCTAACTTGCAGCCTATTGACAAACAAATAGTCCGGCAAAATCCTGGGTTATTTCTCGCTAGTCTTGACGATTTAGTTTACCGAGGAATGACTAGCGGAACTTCAGGTGATTTTTATACCTACTTTGCCGGGAATGAGTGGAATGAAGCGCGTTTGTTGGCCCGAAAACGTGCTTTAGCTTGGTGGGGAATTGATGAAGAAGTCCCAATTATTAATCTCGCCAGCCGCTTGCAGCCGATTCGAGTTAATGATGTTGCGTTAATTGGAAATATTACACCTGATTGGCTCAAAAATCTATCCGAATTGTTGCAGATTAAACCTGCGGTGATTCGAGGTTATCCCAGTCGTCTGTCTGAAGTTGCTGCTGCTCTTTCTGGGGATTCTATTCCTGCGGTTTTAGGCGTGATTTGCACGGGTGAGGTTTTATTTGAGTTTCAAGAAGAGTTACTTAAGTCTGTTTTTCAAGCTCCAGTTATTAATGAGTACGGTTGCCAAGAAACAGGAATTTCGGGTTTGAGTTGTCCTGAATTCGGACGGCTGCATTTAGATGTCGATCGCTGTTTGTATGAAATTATTGACGGTGAATTAGTCACTACAGATTTATTTAATTATACAATGCCTTTGATTCGATATCAATGTGGCGATCGCCTTCAATTCGATCCTGATGTCTGTCCTTGCGGTCGATCGCACATAACCGCAAAAATTCTCGGTCGCAGTCAAGAGCAAATCAAGACACAGCAAGGCTTTCAATGTCCGGGAGAACTCTCTTTGCCGAAATTTCCTGGGATTCTGAATTATCAAATAGTCAGGCAAAATCAACAAGAAATAGATATTTGGCTGCAAGTCGAACAGCAACAAGTTCTTGATTTGTTGCCTTTACAGCTTTGTTTGGAAAAGTTATTTGGATATTTTCAAGGGAGAGTAATTGTCGATTCATCGGATTTTACTCAATTTGAAAATACACAAAGTTGTAGCGATTTAGAATGGATCGAATGGGTGACGAAAAAGTCTTGGCATGAGTGGCTGGAATCAGGTTTATTACCTGTAGGAGAAGCCAAAGAAATTGCCTTACTTTTGAAAGGTTTAATTCAGCCGACAGTGATGGTAAGTTCGGGGATATCGCCGATCGCCCAACAAGCCCTCGAAAGGCTATTACAACCTAAAACCTATCGGGAAACATCCGTAGAATTGATGGCTGTACGAGTATTGCTGTTTGCGTGTAGTTTTGTAGCCGATCGCCAAAAAAGACAACACATCTACCATCACGCCAAACAACGTTTAACCGAGATGAATCTCCAGCAATATTCGGTAGTTATAGATTTACTAATTCCCAGCTTGGGATTCGATAATAACACAGCTACATCCATCTGGAGAAATACTAATTTACATAATTCTGGTAAGCTAGATATATTTAATATTCAGCACTTGTTAGCAGCATTCACTCTAGCAGCAAGTAAAGCCAAACAAGATAATCCAAATGTAGGGAAAGCCTGGAAACCAATTTTAGCTGTTTTAATCGGAGATTTAAATTTTTGGGCATCCCGATTTCACATCCAAATTTTAGCATCTTGGTGCGAATTAGTCAGTGGAAAGGCGATCGCCCCCAGCACTAAATATCCACAAACAACAGGCGATCGTTTTTTAGATGCTTGGTTGACTTGGCGTCAAGTCATGATGTGCGATCGTCCATCAGCGACAATCACATTATCTCAATTACAAGCGACAGCAACTTTACCGTCAGAACTAGCACGAGTAGAACTCGAACGCGGATATGCTAAACTGAAGAGGCAAGTTGACATTGACCCGCAAGAATGGTTAGATAAAATTGACAATTATGGTGGACTAATTAGCCGCAACTTACCCGATTGCGAAATCGATCCGATACCTTGGATGCCGATTTTGCTAAAATTAGCGCAAGTTTTGCTAGCAGAGGGAGAAGGCGAATTAGCCTATGAGTGTTTAATTGCGGTGGCTGCGCCGGATATGCGCGCTTCTGGATTTGAAAGATTAGCACGAGAAATGAATTACAAACAGTCTGCAATTTGCGATCGCACACAATGGTAAGTTTAACTCTAATTATACTGGGAAACAGCCATCCTGACTGGGAAATAGAGGCGATCGACACTTTCCAGAATCAAGAATATGATTTAAAACAAGTAATTAAATTCAGTCCCTCAGACTCAGTAAAAAACCCGGTTTCTGGGCTACCATGCGTAAGTCCTATTTTACAGAGATATTGCGCGATTATCAATCCGCCTTTTATGAACAGGCAAGATGCCTGTGAAGCGAGAAAATTTATCTCTTGTGGAACAGGCATCTTGCCTGTTACTGACAATGGTGGAACAGGCATCTTGCCTGTTGCTGACAATGGTGGAACATCTCTAATTTTACAGATAATTGATACTGAACTAACAGCTATTTTACCTGCGTAAGGATTCAGGTCAAAAAAAATTCAGTGACGGCATCTGGTAAAATAAACGAAT
>NZ_JAUBOJ010000290.1:0-9942 GCF_036700185.1 Microcoleus sp. BM001215392
ACATCAAGGAACCAGCAACTGGTTCGCGGATGCCGTCGATGTCCACAGGAGGAGCCGCAACGAAGGCAATAATGTAGCAGACGGTGGCAGTGAGCAAGGTAGGAATCATCAGAGTCCCGAACCAACCCACATAAATGCGGTTGTCAGTGCTAGTTACCCACTCGCAGTAACGTTCCCAAAGGCTGCCACTTTCGCGACGCTGTAAGGTTGTTGTCATTTGGTTTATGATTGCTTAATTGAATTTTCAAGGTTCGTTGTGGGGATGCCCCACGCTTCTATTAGTAACACTACTAACTAAAGTTTGCCAAGGGGTTAGTGCTGACAATTAAAAACTTTTACAAACATTTACAAGCGTTGATTTTTAGTAAATATTTGTAGTTATTTACAAAGTAATGTTACAGACAATTACGGTTAAAATACAGCGGACAGAAGAGCTGAATATATTGTTTGTAGGTGTGTTGGGCCGTTCGATTAAATTATTGTTGTTCAGGTCGATCGTCTTTCTATTTAAATATCTCTTAATTAGGTATTGAAGAGATTATTTTTAATATTTATTCACATATCATCGGTGGATGTGGCAAAGGTAATCTGGGTGCATCTGATTTTTGCAAATATATTCGTAGGTGCTTCGCCCTTACAAAATAAGGATGCAGCGGTAATCTTTTATATAGATAATATTGAGAACAGGGTTTCTAGTGCGATCGGGCTGCATTCTCAATAATGCCCAATCAACCTGGTTTATTGACAAAAAAATCAACTTGATTTCTGAAGCGGACTGGTAGGAATAAACCGGGTTTCTGAAGCTGAGTTCGTCAGTTGTGCGTAAAAATTAGCCTTTAGCCCGGGGGCCAGTTCATGTGGCGTCCGCCGAGAATGTGAAGGTGTAAATGGTCTACAGTTTGACCGCCGTCGTTGCCGGTATTAATCACGACGCGATAGCCGTTGCTGAGCCCGAGTTGTTCTGCTACCCGTTTGACAGTCAGCAGCAGGTGTCCCATTAGGGCGTGGTCTCCCGATTCGGCATCGGCTAATTTGGGAATAGGTTTTTTGGGAATGACGAGGATGTGGACGGGCGCTTGCGGATTGATATCTCTGAAGGCGAGGGCCAAGTCGTCCTCATAAACGATGTCTGCGGGAATCTCTTTGCGGATAATTTTGCTGAAAAGGGTTTCTTGGGTTGTCATGGGTGTTAAGGAAGGAAGTCATTAGTCATCAGTCATCAGTCATCAGTCATTAGTCATCAGGAAGACGGAGGAACCATCCCGATTTAGTAAAAAGCGTTTTTTCAGACTGCTGTCCCGCTCGCTTGCCAGTATATCTCTGGCGCTCAAGATGCTCGCACTCCTGTGAAAGAAAATTTGGGATGCTTCCAAGACGGAACACGCGAGGGGACAAGGGGAAGGGGGAAGGGGGAAGAGGCAGGAGGAGAGAAGCAAGAGGAGAAAAGGAAGAGGCAACGAAAAGTTTTTCTTGCCTCTTCTGATATTCATTAGTCATTGTTAATCATAATAGATGATGGATCGAGGACAGGCAAATTGAGGATAAAAAATAATGCTTGCGAGGGTTTGGAGTGCATCTATCGTAGGAATTGACGCGGTAAAGGTGGGTGTCGAGGCGGATGTGTCGGGCGGACTGCCGAAAATTGTGGTTGTGGGGCTGCCCGATTCGGCGGTGCAAGAGGCTAAAGAAAGAGTTAAGGCTACGCTCAAAAATTCGGGATATGGTTTTCCGATGCGGAGTATTGTGATTAATTTGACTCCGGCGGATTTGCGGAAGGAAGGGCCGAGTTTCGATTTGCCGATCGCCATTGGCATTTTAGCAGCATCGGAACAAGTCAGCACTGAACTTTTGGGAAATTATTTGTTTCTGGGGGAACTGTCTTTAGATGGGACTTTGCGGGCTGTGGCTGGGGTTTTGCCGATCGCCGCTGCTGCTGCCAAAATGGGTATTTCAGGATTGATTGTACCCGCTGCTAACGCACAGGAAGCGGCTTTGGTACACGGAATATCTGTTTATGGTTTTGAGAATATTTTTGCAGTTACTGATTTTTTAAACAATCCTCATGTGTATTCGCCCGTAGAAGTAAACGGTAGAGAAGAGTTAGCAAAAAAGCGGATTCCGGGTTTAGATTTAAAGGATGTGAAGGGGCAAATTCACGCGCGGCGGGCTTTGGAAATTGCAGCGGCGGGGGGACACAATTTGATTTTTGTGGGGCCGCCAGGGAGCGGTAAGACGATGTTGGCGAGACGTTTGCCGGGTATTTTGCCGCCGCTGACGTTTGAGGAGGCTTTGGATGTGACTCAAATTCATTCGGTGGCGGGGTTGTTGAAGGATAAGGGCAGCTTGGTGGGCGATCGACCTTTTCGCAGTCCTCACCATTCAGCATCCGGCCCTTCTCTGGTCGGTGGCGGCAGTTTTCCGCGTCCAGGGGAAATTTCTTTAGCACATCGTGGTATCCTTTTCTTGGATGAATTAACTGAGTTTAAAAGAGATGTTTTAGAGTTTTTACGGCAACCGCTGGAAGATGGTTATGTGACAATTTCTCGGACTAGACAATCGGTGATGTTTCCGGCGCAATTCACTTTAGTTGCGAGTACGAATCCTTGCGCTTGCGGTTATTATGGCGACTCTATTCAACAGTGTACTTGTTCGCCGCAAAAAAGGGAGCAATATTGGGCAAAACTTTCGGGGCCTTTGATGGATCGGATCGATTTGCAAGTGGCGGTGAATCGTTTGAAACCGGAGGAGATTACACGACAGCCGACGGGGGAGGAGTCGGAACCGGTGCGGGTGAGGGTACAGAAGGCAAGGGCGATCGCAACTAACCGTTTTAAGTCAGAATCTAGTTTGCGCTGTAATGCGGAGATGCAAAGCAGCCATATTAACCAATGGTGTCAGTTGGATGATGCTTCGCGGAATTTATTGGAGATGGCGATTCGGAAGTTGGGGCTGTCGGCTAGGGCTAGCGATCGAATTTTGAAGGTGGCGAGAACTATTGCTGATTTGTCGGGGGATGAAAGCTTGAAAACCAATCATGTGGGGGAGGCGGTGCAGTATCGCACGATCGATCGGATGCAGTAGTGAGCTGATTGCTAGTCAACATCATTTGTTGCTAGCTCTTGTTCTAAACGTTGAGCAAATATTTGGAATAATTTGACATCTTCTGATGATATATTACCTTTGATTTCCATATTTTGAACTCGCAGGATTTCGCCACGGCTATCTTTAGCAGTAATTGTTAGAGTTTGCCCCTTCATCCAGAGTCGATATCGATCTCCTTGATAAGATCGACCCCCTTCTGCTGCTGGAGATCCCAAGACAGTTAATGCTTTTTTCGCAGTGTCAATTACCAAATCGCAGTATTCGTATAAACGAACCCTACGAACAAATTCTGGAACTCTATTATTTTTTTCTAAGTTGTCAATAAGTTCGGCAACAGTAAGAGGCGGTTTTTTTAGCTCCTCAGCCTGCTGCCGAATTACCTCAACCATTGATTCAGCGTCATTTTCAAAAAGCTGAGTCAGAAATACATCCGGGTGCTGCACTTCGATGCCGTAGGGTTCTAAAGCTTCTTGCGGGAAGTGTCTCAGATTATCTGTGACAATGACTTTAGCGTTTGCTATTATGGCAGCAGCTAAAACATGGCGATCGCCCGGATGATTTGTCATTGCTTCCACCAAACTTGCAGGCACTTCGACCATTGCTTCAGGAAAGGTGTTTTTGATCATTGTCTGAAAACGTGCAGCTTTGGCATCTGTCATTTTTCCGTTTTTCACAAGATTGCGGGTAGCACCATCTAGAATTTCTTGTGAAAAATGAACGCAGTATAAATCATCCTCAGCAGCAGACAGCAGCGTATCACATAGAGGCATAGGGAAGATGACACAGGAGTCTAAAATAACAGATACAGCTTCCATTCTACTCCTGAGCTATTTCGCATATCCCTTCGCCGTAAAACCCCTCCTCCTGAAGAAATTGGCTTAATTCTTTCATTCCTTGGCGACGCTTCACTTGACGCTGTTCCTTGTAAGTAATTACATCTTGCAAAAGAACACGCCGATGTTTTCCTACTTTGATATAAGGAATTTCTCCCTCATTTAATAATTTGACAAAAAAGGGTCGCGATACCTTCAGGATGTCGGCAGCCTCCTGCGTTGTCATTTCAGGATTATGAAGTTCTACCGAGACAGATTTACCTGATGCCATTCCATGAACAATTTGACGCAGAAAGCTGTAAACAGATTCGGGAATCAGTATCTCTTCTCCGTTACTTCCGACTAATTTGGGCTGTGCAGATTCTCTGCTCAGTATTTGCTCTAATTTGTCTATTGATGCTTTTTCGGGTTCTTGAACTAAAACTGATTCTTGCGATGCTTTTTGCCTCGACATAATAAATCTCTCTTTTGGTATGTTTTTCTTGGAGGTAGAAAGCCAATATGCTAAAATCAGAGGCTCAAATCCCTATCAGGGATTGAAACCCCTGATTGTAGCAGAGCCAGTCACTCTCATGCTCAACACGTTGGGGCTGCAATCAAGAAAAACCTGTACAGCATTACTGGCACAAGGTTTGTAAGTGTTTGTCCGACATAAAATACTTGAGTTTTGAATTAAATATAACACTACACTTGCTATAATTGCAATATCCGGAACAAACGAAATATTCAAAATCAGAACGTGCGTAAGCATTGCGTGACCGTTGATATAGCCTCTCTCACCTCAAGTTACTTAACCTGACTCAAGACGGATGTCAAGCGGTACAATAGGGCGCTTTCCCAGACCTCCAACCGCCATATAACCCTACACTCTCCCCCAAGTGGGCAACATCAGATAGAACGCCGTAAACAAATATAAAATGGAAGCAATACAACTGTCTTTATTCTCAAACGAGTCCGAATTAATTCCTGCCAAAAAGCAGAAGAAAGCAAAATTAGGGCGTTACGAACGCATCCAACGCGAACTAGAAGCAAATGACTGCGACCCCTACAAGATATTCATTGATATTAAATCTCAGTCACTGCCAAAATCAGACTATACATTTGTCGATCTTTTTTGCGGTGCGGGCGGCATGACACAAGGTTTATTGCAAGCAGGTTTTAAACCAGTCGCAAGCGTTGAAATTAATCCCATCGCCTCGGCAACTCATACAAAAAATTTCCCGGATTGCCATCACTTGTGCGACGATATCAAAAACTTAAATCCCCAAAAATTGCTCGCTGAAATTGGTTCGCCACAAGTTCATGTTGTGGTAGGTGGGCCGCCGTGTCAAGGCTTCTCAGTGGCAGGAAAACGCGACCCGAACGACCCTCGAAATCGCCTATTTAGAGAGTTTGTCCGCGTTGTCTCTGAAATACGTCCTTGGTATGTTGTCATGGAAAACGTACCCGGAATATTGACTATGCAAAAAGGAGCTGTTAAACAAGCAATTTGCGAAGCTTTTCAGGAAATTGGCTATCCCCATATGTCCGTTGCTATTCTGGAATCAGCCGCCTATGGAGTCCCGCAAATCCGCCCGCGAGCTATTTTTATTGCCAATAGATTTGGGATTCAAAATCCCTATCCCAAGTCGCAATTGTTGCCAGAACAATACAAAGCAATCGAGTCAGCAATTGATAATTTACCAGAGTATACTTCCATCCCAGAAATCAACCACGAATGGACTCGTCATTCTGCTGAGTACATGGAAAGACTTGCTAAAGTTCCACCAGGCGGTTCTTTGTATGAAAGCTACGCCGATGCTTTCAAGCGACAGTATCCGGGAAAACCGAGTATGACTGTTAAAGAAAATCATGGTGGCACTCATATTCATCCTCATCTTAATCGTGTTATTTCTGCTCGTGAAATGGCTAGATTGCAAACTTTCCCGGATTCATTTATTTTTGAAGGTTCAATGAAAAAGGCAATGTGGCAAATCGGAAATGCCGTGCCACCCCGTTTAGCAGAGTGTATCGGTTTTGCACTTATGCCATATTTGACTGATATTGCACTTAACAAACCTAGCTTAGTTCCGATTAAACCTCCCGAACAGATTCAGCTAGTTTTTGATTGAGAGCATTTCGCCAAGTTTCAAAATCATACCAGCCACATCCTGTGCAGCCTTCCTCAGATTCAGCACCGCGCTGATGTATGGAAGGCCAGTCTTCGCCCTTTTCATACCAAAACTTGATTCCAAAAGGTGTGCCTCTTTTCCCTGTTTTGATGCAGCGTTCGCAGCTTCGAGATTTTAGAAGATTGTGATTCCCTGAATCATCTTTTTTGAGCAACTGAAACTTTTTCTTTATTTCAGATTCGCTCATAGATACCAAATGCGGTGGTTCATTATCTCCCCAGCGTTCCATCGGAAACCTATGATCAATTACCAACTCATGGGCGGCTCGTTTTCTCTGTTCGATTACATCTGTATAAGAGTAAACTTCGAGAATTCTTTTTACCAGAGAACCGGGTATGTTAGCAGCAGAATTTGCTGATTTGATCTCTCCTGTCCACAAATCGCCCAGTCGTATTGCTTGACAAGTTCGACAGTACCTCTTTTCTGTTTGAATAACAAGACCCGGCCGCTTCCTTGTTCCGCGCTGCAATCCTTGAATACCACCACCTCCGGCATATTGAGCTGATGCTATCTGTTTGCCTTCGCACTCTCGACAATGCCATTGTTGGTCTGATAAAAGATTTAAAACTCTCAATTGGGTTGAGTCTTGTTTTAATTGAGCTTTAATTGTAGTTGCTAAATCTTGATTGCTCACTCTATATTTTCCGCTTCTATTTCTAGATTGTCAAGAAGATTGGAAACTGTCAAACCTAAGCCGCTAGCTAGACTTGCAATTGCCGTGATAGAGGGATTTCTGACTCCACGTTCGACTCCAGATATGTAGGTGCGGTCTAAATTAGCCCGCAATCCGAGTTCTTCTTGCGAAATTCCCAATGCTGTCCTGTGTTGCCTTACCAGATGACCTAAAGCACGCAAAATCTTCTGTTTAGATCGACTCATCTGCCAATTGTCAGTCTCTGCGGACGATCGGTCTACGGACGATGTGTCACATATTTGGAAAGTTCGATCGCCCCAAATTCCCCATCCCGACTCAAGACCGATACCTCGCAGATGTACAATAGGACGATCGCTCAGTTAAAATAAAACAGTAAGCGCTCTGATAAGCCGATCGCTTGGGTATTTTTATTAAGAATGAGATTCTCGCCAACATTGAGGGAAGATGACTTATCAAACGATCGAACTTTTGGAAGATTTGCTAGGCAAGTTACAACACTTACTCCCGGAAAATCAGCAGCTTTTGTTAACTTTCGCAGAGTTTTTGCTGGAACGACAGATGCGTTAGAGCCCCGAAAACACTTCAGTTGAAGCTGAACCTCTTCCTGGGCAACAACGGGTTTTGGGCCTGCATCAAGGGATGGGCTGGATGAGTGAGGATTTTAACGAGCCACTTCCTGATGGGTTTTGGTTGGGTGAAGCATGAATATTTTGCTGGATACGCACGTCTTGATTTGGCTGGCGATCTCTCCCCAAAACTTATCGCAACAAGCGACGAATATTATCGCCGATCCAACTCATACTTTATTTACGAGCTTGGTTCGACTGATATTTATTTGAACAAATTTATGCAGCCTGAAATAATCGTTCTAGCTTCTTAGTTGCTGGCAATGCTTTACCTTCAGCTTGGCAACTCTCGATTAGTAACTCCAGTACCTCTCGTGCATTGTAGATAGCTTCTTCATAAGAATCTCCGTGAGTTACCGGCTGCATTACATCCTCAAATTCCGGCAAAAACACGACAAAGCACCGATCTTCTTCTGACCATTGAATAACAACTGTATATTTCATGGTTCTGTCTCCTCTGCTTCGATTTGCCTTAGCGCCTCAAGTGTTTCGTTGACTGACTTCTCTAAATATAGTTTAGCATCATTTCCGTCTTTGCCAGCTATGATAATTACCTTGGCTAATTTGGGATGCTTCCACTTACTATGACTGCCTTTTGCTGGCTGACAAACGAATCCTGCTTTTAGTAATAGGCTTTTCAATTCTCTAATCTTCTTAGGCATAAGCAAATGGTACCAGACATTGTACAAAAATTTTACGCTATCTGTAATCGTTTTCCCAACGTCTGAGGTTCTGGTAGAGGCTTGCCATCTTCTTGATAAAGTTTAATCAATGTTTCTAACAATTCTTGTCCGTGCTTTGCCGCTTCTTCGTAAGTGTGTCCGTGAGTACAAGGCTGCATGACATCAGTAAACTCAGGCAAGCTGACAACAAAAAGTTGATCTTCTTTTGACCACTGGATGATGAGACTGTAATGGTTATTCATGGTTATAGGCGAAGAGAGAAGAATGCCAGCTAACAAGGTTTAGGATATTGTAGCCGATCGCCCAAACTACAAAAATACAAAAACCTAGTTTGTTCACTCCAACCAAAGAAACCGGGTTTTTACCAAATCTGCGGGCTACAACAAAATATTTTCGTAAAAAACCCGGTTTCTGGGCCCCATGTCTAAGTCCCATGACTCTTGCATCCCCACACAGATGTACAATGGTGAGATCGCATTCCCCAACCCCAACCGTGATTGACCGCTACACTCTGCCCGAAATGGGCAACATCTGGACTGAAACCGCCAAGCTCAAAAGCTGGCTGCAAGTAGAAATTGCTGTCTGCGAAGCTCAAGCCGAACTCGGCTACATCCCCGCCGCCGCAGTCGAAGAAATTAAAGCTAAGGCTAATTTTGACCCCAAACGAGTCCTCGAAATTGAAGCCGAAGTCCGCCATGATATGATCGCTTTCTTGACAAATGTCAACGAATATGTAGGCGATGCCGGCCGCTACATTCACCTCGGTTTGACCAGTTCCGATGTGCTCGATACCGCTTTGGCGCTGCAATTAGTCGCCAGCGTTGATATTTTGTTGGAACGTGTCGAAGATTTGAGCCAAGCTATTCGCTATCAGGCGCAACAACACCGCAATACTGTGATGGTTGGCCGATCGCACGGAATTCACGCCGAACCCATCACCTTTGGCTTTAAACTAGCAGGATGGCTGGCGGAAGTGTTTCGCAGCCGTGAAAGATTGGTGAATTTGCGATCGTCCATTGCAGTTGGCAAAATCTCCGGTGCAGTCGGTACTTATGCTAATATCGATCCGCGCATTGAGGCGATCGCCTGTCAAAACCTCGGACTCGAACCGGATTGTGCATCGACTCAAGTCATTTCGCGCGATCGACACGCCGAATACGTCCAAACCTTAGCACTTTTAGCCGCATCGATCGAGCGTTTTGCAGTAGAAATCCGCAACCTGCAACGCACCGACGTTCTCGAAGTCGAAGAGTTCTTTTCCAAAGGGCAAAAAGGCTCATCCGCCATGCCCCACAAACGCAACCCAATTCGATCGGAAAGACTGACTGGAATGGCAAGAATTGTCCGCGCCAACGCCGTCGCAGCCTTAGAAAATGTAGCGCTTTGGCACGAAAGAGACATTTCTCACAGTTCCGTGGAACGGATGATTTTGCCCGACAGTTCTACAGTTACTCACTTTATGTTAGTGGAAACCACAGACTTAGTAAAACACCTGCTAGTCTATCCCGAAAACATGAAGCGAAACATGAATCTTTACGGCGGAGTTATCTTCAGCCAGCGGGTGATGTTAGCCTTAGTAGAAAAAGGCACGAGTCGCGAAGACGCCTATAAAATTGTGCAATCTTGCGCCCACGAAGCTTGGAACAAAGCTGAAGGCAATTTCTACAATTTGATTGCTAAGGACGATCGGGTAACAGCTAAGATGACGAGCAAGGAAATTGATGATTGTTTCGATCCGCAGTATCAATTGAGGCACTTAGATTTAGTGTATCAGCGCTTGGGAATTTGAGGATAATTAACAACTACAAGAGAGCGAGCGAAAGTGCTCGCGCCGATCCGAAAGTGCTCGCGCCGATCCGAAAGTGCTCGCGC
>NZ_JAUBOJ010000291.1:0-9940 GCF_036700185.1 Microcoleus sp. BM001215392
GAAGGGGGACTTTGATCGGAATCTTGTCCCCCCCTTATTAAGGGGGGTTAGGGGGGATCGGATTCTATGCAGCCTCATAAAAAATTGGTATAACATCCGTTCTTACGCCAAAACTGGCACTGGTTGCGGCCAACGATTCATGACTTTACCAATAACGGCCAATTCTCCCATCAACTTGTCGAACTGATCCGGTGTTAAAGATTGCGGCCCGTCAGACAAAGCTTTTTTGGGATTCGGGTGCACTTCAATCATCAGCGAATCTGTACCAGAGGCGATCGACGCAAACGCCATTGAAGGTACAAACTGCGCCCAACCTGTCCCGTGACTGGGGTCAACCATAATCGGTAAGTGAGTCAGAGTTCGCAATACTGGAACCGCCGACAAATCGAGGGTATTGCGCGTATACTGCCGGTCATAGCCGCGAATGCCGCGCTCGCACAAAATCACGTTCGGATTGCCAGCAGCCATGATATACTCGGCTGCCATCAACCATTCTTCAATGGTGGCGGAAATGCCGCGCTTCAGCAAAATTGGTTTGTCTTGAGCTCCGACTTTTTTCAACAGTGAGAAATTCTGCATATTTCTCGCGCCGACTTGAACTACGTCGGCTACTTCCACGATCGCACTTAAGTCCGCCGCATCCATAACTTCGGTAATAATTCCCAAACCGCTAGCTTCCCGCGCCGCCGCTAGCAATCCCAAAGCACTCTCGCCGTGGCCTTGGAAAGCGTAGGGGGAAGTTCTCGGTTTGTAGGCGCCACCGCGCAGAAAATGAGCTCCAGCAGCTTTGACGCGCATTGCCGTTTCCACAATCATTTCTTCGTTTTCGACCGAGCAAGGGCCTGCTACGATCGCGATCGGGTGATGCAAGCCGATCGTCACGGTTCCCAAAGGAGTAGCAACTTCTACGGAGCTCGGTTCACCTTGGCGGTATTCCAGAGAAGCGCGCTTGTACGGTTTTTCTACCCGGAGCACTTCTTCAATCCAAGTGCTCATTTCGCGCAGTTGCATCGGTTCGAGCTCAACGGTGTCGCCCACCAAACCCATGACGGTTTTGTAACGCCCGACGATTTTTTCTGGTGTCAAACCCCAGCTAGTGCGGAGTTCTTCGTCTAGGCGATCGATTTCGGCTTCTGGAGTGCCGGCTTTCATTACTATAATCATATTTTTTTCTGTTGTGTTGCGCTAAGACACGCATTATGACACGGATGGAATCCGAAAAATCCCGTTTTTACCTAAGTCTCGATCCCCCTCGCATCCCCCGATCGATCGGGGACTTTGACCAAGTTCTTGTCCCCCCGCAACGATTCGGGGGGCGCCAGGGCGATCTGAGCTAATCGTCAAACAGCAGTCTCTGACTGGGTTTAACCTGTTTGTTGACACCAATGACTAATGACTGCTGACTAATGACTAATCACTAACTTTTCGGTTTAGCGGCGCGCCACGCTTCTCGCATCCGTCCAAAATTAGTATTAAATTCTTCCCACCCCAGAGTGCTTCCTGAAGCTTCTTCATCCCAAGAAGCCGAGAGGACTCCGTAGCTTAATCCCAGTACGCCTAGACCAAAACAGCCCATGCTTACCAACAATACCGCTGTGTTGGGCAAGTCAAATAAGCCTTTGCTGACTATCAAATAACTGACAAAAAATGTGGAAATTCCCAGGATTGTCGGTATGCCGCAGAATACCGCGATGCGGGATATCATGCGTTTGCTGACTACTTCTGGGATGGATTGCGCCTGCGGGTCTGTTTTGCTCGATCGCGCCTGCGGGCCTGTTTTTGTGGCTTTGGGCTGCTTTTCGGGTTTTGATTCTTCTGTGACTGTGTTTGCTTCGGTTTCTGGGGGCTTTTTAGCTATTTTTTTCCGATTTGAGGCCGGTTCAAAAGGTAGGCGCTGGCTGGGTGGTTCGGAGGACATATTTTATCTTTAACCTGAAATCTCGAACATTTATTCAATAAATCTTGGCGAGGGTTTACGCAACTCTGACGGTTAATCAACGGTTTGAAACCGATTTGCGATCGGTGCGTAAATCCTGCTGGCGTTTGTCCAAGATTCTTGAATATTGTCGCAAATTTTCGCTGGGCTGTTTAGCCGCGAATGCCTAAACGGGCAATTAATGCTTTGTAGCGATCGACATTTTCCTTTTGCAGGTAGGCTAGCAGGCGCTTGCGGCGGCTGATCATCATCATCAAACCGCGCCGGGAGGCGAAGTCTTTTTGGTTGATTTTCAGGTGGGCGCTGAGCTTGCTGATGCGATCGCTCAGCATGGCGATTTGGACATCTGCTGATCCGGTATCGGTTTCATGGGTTTGGAAGTCGCCCATGATTTCTTGTTTGCGTTCTTGTGTAAGAGCCATGAATTGATTTTAGGTTTTTTTGTACGATTGTCACAATCCCATATAGTATCACAGGGTTCCGCTGAAGGAGCAAATTTTTCGCACGGATGGGTTTGTTTGTGGGGCAGAATTTGGGGTTTTATGTGCGGTTGCTGGGTTATATCTTTGCCAAAAGTCCTGATCGATCAAATTTTGGGACGGGCCCGACGCCCGTCCGTCTTGGATGTTTATTCCCGGTTGCTTGGTTTGATAGGGATTATCTGCTTAAGTATGCGATCGCCTCGCGAATCCAATCATCCGCATTAGCTTTTTTTGACAAGTTGCTGTCTTGGCTGAGAGTTTGCAGTGCTTGCAAGACTTCCGCCGCAGTATATCCCATCGCCAACAAAATCATCTCCACTTCTTCTTGAATCGCTGCGGGGACTCCGGCGGCGACGGAAGTTGTCAAACCTGCTTCCTGTCTCCATTCCGAGAGTTTGCTTTTGAGTTCCAGGGCGAGGCGTTCGGCGGTTTTTGCGCCCACGCCGGGGGTTTTGGCGAGGATGCGGGTGTTACCGCCGACGATCGCCTGAACTAAATCTTGCATTCCTAAAGTGTCCAACAGGGCGATCGCCAGTTGAGCACCCACACCGCTAACACTCGTCAACTGCCGAAACAAATCCCGCTCGGCCGTGCTGCCAAAACCGTACAATACGATTTGGTCTTCCTTAACTTGCTGGTGGGTAAAGATTTGGGCGACTTCGCCGGATGCTGGCAATTGACCGGTCAGGCGGGGTAAAATTTGAATTTCATAGCCAATTCCATTGACTTCGAGAGTCAGGATAACGCGGTTGCTGCCTTTGGCGATATTGGCGACTGTGCCTTTGAGATAGCTGATCATAAAATTAATAATAATAATACACCGCTATTGGCTTTGATCAAAATCGGCGATGATGGTGCGGATTTCGTTGAGGCTGATATCTGTGCGATCTGGCGAGTGAGTATATGGTTAACAAAAGCACTATCGACGGTGATTCAACTCGATAAATCATGGGATATCCTGCACTTTTCCCTTTTTGAATGTTGCTGTTTTTCACCCGGACTTTTAAGATGATATAATCTTCGCCCATTCCGGGAATGCGATCGCCAATAAAATTGCCAGCCTGTATTTGTTCAATTACTGGTCCAGTATCTAGCCGGATTTGGCGAAATCTTTTGGATAATTCACGCAAATTTTGCTGATCCTCAGGTGTTAAATCGATCTGAACGAGTTCGGATTCATTCGACATCGATGCCCTCCCACATTTGAGAAAGAGGTATTCGCTGTCCGGTTTTAGCTTCCTGCAACGCTCTTCTGAGACTGGCTTTTATTTCTGCAACGGTCGTATCATCTGGATCTTCTTCAGTTTCATCTGTAGGTTCCGAAAGAAGGAGAATGATTCGCAGGAGACTCGGAATATCGAGTGTTAAAGGTCGATCGAGCAATAATTGACCTTTTTCGTCGATCGTTCCTGTGACTTCAAAGGCTTTCATTTATTTTTCCTTGATTTTTTTGACTTAAAGCGGTTCTCAAGCGTGGTGAGGTATGCCCGATGCCCGATGCCGGATGCCCTATGCCCTATGCCCTATGCCCACGAGTACCTCATCTTTTTGAGAAAGGCTATAATACAATTATATAACGCTGCCAAAGCAATTTTGTTATTTCTTAATTCAAAATAAGATGTTGTTTAACTAAAGACAAATCTGCATTCCCAAAATTTACCACCAAAGCCACATTAAAATTTTCCAAGGATTTTACAAACCACATAACTTCATCGGAAACTTTACCTTCATAGTGATTGAACAAAATAGAAAATCGTTTTTCCAACTCTGGTTTGACTTTGCCCGAAAGCAGTACGATTTTCAGCAGTAAACCCATTGTCCGGCTGGGGCCGAGATTGTACACCAAATCGTAAAAAACGTAGTGGCTGGGATGTTGGGAGTTTTCCACTACTAAAAAGTTGAAAAGTTGGTTGCAAGTCCGAGTTAACAATATATTATTTAATTTCATCGAGTCGTTTTCTCGCAAGGTATTTTTGATATGTTTGTACAAGCGGTCATTAAATTGACGCCCGCCGTATTCTGGTTCAACTGAGGATATTAAATATTCATATAAATCCTGTTTGAATGCGCCGTAAGATAAAGTTTGTCTGGCATCTCTCAGGAAAAATTGAGCAGATTCTTTGTAACTGCGATCGCCTGCTACTTTCCCGGCAAATTCTCTAACAGCCAAGTGCAGTTCCGCATCGTTCAACAGAGTGGGATTGGGAGCAGAATCCACAATTCCTATCTCGGTATTTTTGGGCTCAACTAAATAATTTAAATAGCGAGACAAATTTGTTTCAAATTGTCGCTGTCGTTGAATTTCCAATTTTTTAATAGTTTGTTGATCTTCCTCAATGCTGTCCTTGCTCAGCAGAGAATGCCCGTACAAATAAGGATACCGACAAATCAATTCGCCCAAAGGAGCATGACTATCTTGTTTCTGCGGTTTTGGCTCTTGGTCTACTGCTTTTACTAAGCGTTCTAGGGTCTGGAATTCTTCACTTTTAGTAAAGAATGCTATTTGTTGTTGCAAGCGCTTGACTATGTAAAATTCCATCCCGAATCGGGGAGAAGTCTGTTTAAATAAAGCTACTAGATTGGCGATCGCCAATTTGTGATGCGAGTGCAATTGCCAGCGGTTGATCGGGATGTAGCAGCAGCGGTGCAGAATATATTTAAACTCCCGATCGGATCGCTTGACGGAGATGATACTGTACAAAGTTGCTTCAATTTGGCGATCGGGATAGCCCATACCGTCGATAAATAGCTTGCGGAACCGCTCTATTACCTGTGCGGGGGATTCTTTGTCCACGCAAGAGACGATGTGATCGTACAATCTCTGTTCGTTGCTGCCAATTGGGAGAGTCTCTGAGGGCGGGGTGAGAATGCTGTCTGTATCGGTGTCTGCACTGGTATCTGCAACTTGGGCGACGGCGCAGGGCGGTTGTTCTTGAAAAGTTCCGGGATTCAAGAACCAATAGTGTTCTTGACTTAATTGTTTGTTCGCCGCCCAATCCAAAGCTGACTGCAAGCTTTCCCCGGTGAGTAACTGCGATTGATCTTCGCGATCGGACGCCAGCCATGCTGCCAGCGCCTCGCGGTACGGAGCCAAATTACCCAGTTTTTTTTCCACCCAAAACTGATTGAAAACAGATTGATAAATTTGGTTAGCAACTATTAATTTACCCTGATATTTAACCACGATTCCTGACAGTTGCAATTCGATTTGTTCGGGAGAGTAATCGGCAGTTACTCCCGCCAATTCTCCCGGTTTTTCTGGGTCGGGCGGTTGCCCAATTTGCTGGTATAGGGTTAACAGTTTGGTGAGATCGCAGCGGCTGTGTTCAAGGCGATCGCGAATTGCTGTCAAATGTTGGGGTTCGTCTTGTTCTTCCCAATTTTTAATAATTCTGTGTTTGAGCAGTCTTTTTACCTGCTGGGCTTCGCAATTTCTGCCAATAAAAGGCCCGTATTCCAGTAGCAAGTAGCAAAGCTTTTGAGTCAAAAACGGTTGGCCGCCCGTCCAAGCTAATATTGCTTGCAGCACTTTTTGAGGGCGAAAAGCTTTGAGTGCCAATCCTTTGGCTAGCGGCAAACTTTCGTGCAGTTGCAATCGAGTTAGATTAATCGATCGTCCAAGATTAAAAGGGTTGCGGCTTGGATCTCGGATCAATTGTGATGGGGCTGCTACTCCGAAAACCGCAAAAGTCAGGCGATCGTATTCGGGTTGCTCTGCTCGCTTGGAGTAACAACTGCGGATCGAGGCAAAAAAATCGCTGGTACTAAAATTTAGGCTGCTGGTGCTGTCAATGTCATCGATAAAAATTACTAGATTTTGTCGAATAGACTTGAGCAAAATTTTTTCGATAAATATCTCGAATCGCTGCACGGGCGATAGCAGTTCGCGATCGTTCCACCACTTGAGGGCATCAAACCTGTTTGTGAGGCGCAGGGTGCTGGCGATGCGGTACACGATCGCGCCGTACCATTTTTCGAGGGAAATTTCTGGGCTGCTAATGCTTTTCAAGTTGACGGCGCCAAAAGCTGTACCTTCTGCTTGCAATCTTTTGGCTGTTTGCACTAGCAGGCTGGACTTTCCCATTTGCGGCGCACTCAACACGTAGCAGAAGTGTCCGGCTTTGAGTCCTTCGTAGAGTTCGCTGTCTGCCGAGCGCCTGACATAGGTGGGCGCGCCGGCAGGTAAATATCCTCCGACTTGATATTGGTAGGTTGAGTTGACGAATGTGGTCATCTGCGAATTCATCAAGATGCTGGGCCTCTGTGCTGTGCGATCGAAAGGTTACAAATTCAAATAATTATTATGGTCGGCTTACTCTGGTGGCAAATTATTTTGCCTCTTTCTCTATTGTCTGCTAACTCACCTTTATCCATCTCAATCTTTACCGTATCTTTGCAAGAGTTCACCCCCAATCCAAGGATTGCGGGCGATCGTACCCGGCACTTTGTTCTTGATACTCGTTGGCACAATCATTTAAATTTTGACTCAAACCAATTGAGAAAGGCTACATCCGAGTTGATTCACATTTTTTTACAATAATACTTTAAAATTCACCCGGTGGTATGATGTGTTCAGGGAAATTCATAACCGCGGCGCAGTCAACGTTGTGCCGGCTCTGTCGGCTGCAGAATGCCGGAATTCAAGGCAAAGAAACGGGCGCCAATAAAAAACCCCAGCGTTTGGCTGAGGACTGCTTGAGTGGGAGATATCGTTAATCTGCGTTTTTTTAGTTGACTTAGATTGCATGGAATTCCATGCTGCTGACACTCCCCCGACTTCCGCAAGCGCGGGGAAGATTAAAGACAAACTTTTGGGGATAAATCCACAAAAAGTTTGATTTTTAAAGGCGCTGTCAGTACGCCGCTGGCCACTGGCCAAACTATCACAGTGAAGTCTGTGGCTAATTTATAGAAGATGCGCCCTGATGACTTAACTACCCGATGGATGAGCACCCTGATGGCATAACTCCCTGATGGATCGACGCCCTGATGGCTTTCGCTCCACTACCCAAAAAAATCTGGTTGGTGGATGATCGTGGACATTAGTAACACGTCACTTCCGGCGTTTCCGATCGCAAGCGGGTGTGCCTGTCTGAATTGATTATGGCAGGCAGATTTATCAGAAGACAAGTGGGCTATTGCATCAACCCACTTCTGAGAGATCGGGTTAGCCAAAAGCGGTTTATCTACGTTAAATCAGGGTCATCGAACATGAAAAACAGCATCTTAGTATTAGCGGTAATCGCCTCCGGTGGCATTGGCTTTTTCCAGACAGGGAGCGCCCGTGCGAATGCGATCGTCCCACAAGCTTCATCAACCAGCAGTTTGACTGCGGGGCAGAGTCGTCCCGACTTTAACTACACTGGAACGAATGAAGATGGGGAGCAGGAAGAAGTAAAAACGGGTAAAGGCAAAAAATAATAGGCGCTCTGAGTAGTTCGCCGGCGCTGCGGTGGTGGTGGTGGTGGTGTTTGTTGTCGCAACCGCCTTGGCTTGGCGGGGGGCGTAAAAACTCCCTCCGAATATCAGCCTACGCAATCCAAGGGGTTGAAGTCAGAACGGTGAATGGGAAAATAAACAGGTAAGGCGAGTCTGTCGGTGGAGTTTCCCCGCCTATCAACTTCCTTACCTTCTGATGTTCGGGATTCGGATCTGGCACAATCGTATTTCATCTCGTAAAAACCCAATGGAAAATACTCTCGAAACTACCCGCAGACAGCGCGTATTGACAAGAACCCAGGAACGGCGTCAGGCGACACCCAAGGAAAAACAGTTAATTCACCTGCTGGCAAATATGGCTTGCAGTTTGATTAACTATGACTACAAACACGCAGCAGGCAAGGAAACTCTCGCGCCTTCGGAACGCAAGCGCTTAGCGGAATGGCACTACCTGCGAGTTCAGCAAATTCGCCGGATCGAACGCTCATTAGAGCCCGTAGCGACCCTTAAACGCGTTTACTACAAGAGCATTCTCAGTCCGAGGGATCTGAAGTCTTTGAAACTTCTGTGGCTTGACGAGGACAAAAACCGCGTCAAACGGGTCGATCCTGACTTGGACGACATCCTCAGCTCCGCTTTGGATCGGGGAGATACTTTGAAACAGCTATTTCATACGATCGAGTCCAAGGGACGGATATTTGCGGAAACTCCTCGCCCAGGGGTTGTACCACTGTGGGTGAAAGAGTGGGAAGACTCGGAATATGACATCAACTTTTTTCCGCCTTCTTTCTCTGCATGGGTTTCCATCGTGGACGATTAGGTTGGAAAAGAAACGGTTTGACACCGCAGCGATCGCCAAAATGAGATGATTAACCGTAGGGTGATGGCTGCAATTGGCTGTCGAGCGTGCGATCGAGCCGGAATAGGCGACATGGCGCGCAGACATCCGATTATAGAGAAGTGAATCGAAGTCAGTACCATTGTACAATGGGGGAAAACCAGGGCTTCAGCTAATTGCTGATAGCTGATAGCTGATAGCTGATAGTTTCCCATGACTGACTCGATTTCTACTTCTCCATTAGACTCGGCCGCCGATACAGCCGAACTCCGCTCACAGTTGAGGTCTGGTTCAGAGAAAACTCAACTGCAACTGCTGCAACAACAAATAGCAGATGCAGGTTGGGATGTGTTGATGGAATTTTTATTAGAGCGCAAGTCGGAGGAACCGACGGCGGTAATGGGTAAGGCTTACCAAATTCTTTATAGTGCGGATTCTGCCAGAGCGACGGAGTTTTTGCGATCGAATTTTCCGACGGGAATTGTGCCGCTGCGATCGGATGCTAACATTGATTACACTCCGCTGCAACAATTATTGGCCCTACAAGAATTTCAAGAAGCCGATCTATTGACTTTAAACAAACTTTGTGCGTTGGCGGGCGAGACAGCTTCAACAAGAAAGTGGTTGTATTTTACTCAAGTTGAGAGTTTGCCCGTGGCAGATTTGCAAACAATTAATACGCTGTGGAAAGTTCATTCCGAAGGCAAATTTGGCTTTTCGGTACAGCGGGAAATTTGGCTGAGTTCGGGCAAGAATTGGGATAAGTTGTGGCCGTTAATTGGCTGGAAGAAGGGAAATAATTGGACGCGCTACCCGCAAGAGTTTATTTGGGATTTGAGCGCGCCGAGGGGTCATTTGCCGCTGTCGAATCAGTTGCGGGGAGTGCAGCCGTTTGCGGCTTTGATGGCTCATCGGGCTTGGGTGAAGTAAAGGGTTGACGAGTTTTGGGAGAGATCGGACGGCGGTTGAAACCAGGTTTACACAAACAATGTCCGAGCGAGCGAGGGACTCAATAAAATCATGTAAAACGTAATTTTCACCGCCTATTCTTCAACCCGCGCAGGCGGGTTTTGTTTGTATAGCTGCGGTTTCAACCGCCGGGTCTTTTTTGAGGAATGTTGGGAAATTTTGTATAATTGATATTTGAATTAATGAGCGAGAGGGCTGAGAGTCAATCGATTTGAGATTTGAGATTTTAGATTTTAGATTGAAGCATTGACCCCACGGATGAATCCGGGGGCTTGT
>NZ_JAUBOJ010000292.1:0-9925 GCF_036700185.1 Microcoleus sp. BM001215392
ATTGGGAAATATTCAAAAATAACAAATAACAAATAACAAATAACAATTGTCAACTGCCAACTGTCAATTGTCAACTGCCAACTGTCAACTGACAACTGACTACTTTCTGCTATCAAGAGTAGCTCCCAAAGCTTGAGACACCCAAACTTCAAAAGAGCGCACCGGATATTTGCGCACCGCATAGCCAGCATCAACCATTGGCTCGACTAAAATAGTAAACATACCCAAACGATTGCCGGCCAAAACATCAGTAAAAAGTCGATCGCCCACCATCGCCACCTGTTCCACCGGCAAATTCATCGCCGTTACTGCTGTTCGCAACTTGCGGCGCGACGGCTTAGCTGCACCAGTGATGTAAGGCAGATTCAAAGACTGAGCAATTCGACCGATCCGATTCTCACTTAAATTATTGCTCGCCAACCACAGCGATACTATCGGTTTAATTTCTGCCACCCACAGGCTGAGTTCCTCAGAAGCATTCATTGCTGTAATGGGAACCAGGGTTTCGTCCACATCCAACACTAATCCTTTGATATGATATTTCTCAAGAATATCAGCCGTTAAATTTACGATCGAATCGCCTAGAACTAAGTCAGGCTGTAGTAGTTTACCCCAAGTCATAATGATTTTAGATTTTAGATTTTAGATTTTAGATTCAGAAATTAAGAAATCGGCAGTTAAACATTGAAAAAGTCAAAAGTCCAAAGTAAATAATTCTGGCTTTTGCTTTGTAATATCGTTTTGGTTTGCATCCGAACCAGCATTTTCGGACTGTAGTGCGAGCCTCCCGATCGCTCCTGACAACCCTCGCAATCAGGTACAATTCTGATGCAGCCGAATCCGATCTAACTTTTGACTTTTTACTTATGTATTAGTGATTAGCCATTTATTGACCCGATCGCACTTTTTGGTCAATTTGAGCCACAGCAGCATCATGTTCCGCCTGAGTGCGGCTGAAAATATGAGTACCGTCATAGCGAGCCATAAAATACAGGTATTCTGTATTTTCAGGAGCCAGAGTTGCTTCCAGACTGGCGATTCCCGGAGCTGCGATGGGAGTTGGGGGCAGCCCTACATTCATATAAGTATTGTAGGGAGAAGGCGTTTCAACCTGTTTAAAAGTCAGAGGTTTCTCCTTGGTTTGCCTGATGCCGAGGGCGTATTCTACCGTCGGATCGGAGCCCAACTTCATGCCCTTATTCAAGCGGCTGGTAAACACTCCTGCAATGCGGTGGCGCTCGGAAGCAACCACAGCTTCTTTTTCCACAATACTCGCCAAAGTTACCCACTCTTTCAAAGAAAGCTTAGTATTGTTCTGATTTTTTTGAAAGACCGGCAAAGCTATCCGCTCAAAACGGCCGAGCATTTGTTTGATGACAGCTTGCGGGCTAATTGCATCGCCATCTAGCTGATAAGTATCCGGGTACAAAAACCCTTCCAAATGAGGCAACCCGCTCGGCAGCCAAGGGTAATCAGCGTAGGGAACTTGACTCGCCGCCGCCATAAAATCCTTAGCCGGGAAAAAACCTTGCGCTTCAAAATAAGCGCTCATTTGTTGCAGCGACCACCCTTCAGGAATCGTGAAACTCTGCTGTACAACTTCACCCTGCCAAATTTTCCCAGCAACCGCACTCAGGGGCTGAGTCGGCGACAGTTTGTAAGTTCCGGCTTTAAAACCTCCGTCGCGGTTTTGCAGGGTCAGCCAGCGAGCCCACATATTCCATGCTCCTGCCGATCGAATTAAACCCGCCGCCTCTAAATCCTGCCCAATTTTTTGACTGGAACTACCGGGGGGAATTTGAATCGAAACACCCGTATCCTGTCCTGGGGAAGTTGACGTTTCAGCGATTTTAGGGGGCGCTGAAGCCCAGCTCCACCAAGCCCAGCCCTGCCAAGCGCCCACTCCCCAAATTGCCGGCAACAACGCCAGATAAAACAACCATTTTGAGGCTCGCCGAGGAGCTTTTTGGCTCTCGCGCGCGCTGCTTTTTGTCAGTTGTTCTTTGTTCATAGTCCGTTGTCCTCGATCAGCGACGGTTAACTAACGACTAATGACTGATGATCTGCAATTAATGACCAAAAAGTTACGGATACCAGCCTTTTTTAAGACCCGATTCAACAGTCGGAGCTGACAGGGCAGAAGGCGGCATCTCGAAAATTTCGATCGACCGAGCAGTTTACTATTTTATAAAATAGTCCAAAATTCTGCTTTTTGCCTCATGCCGAATGCCTGCAATTAATATCTAATCTAGCTCGTCAAAAAACTGGTCTTCGAGCATCGGCAACATCGGTTCTAGCCTTTGAAACTCTTCTTCCGAGAGCAATTCAGGCTTGCCGTCATCATTCATTCTCGCCAAGATAAAGAATGGATCTAGAGGCGTATAAATAGCATATTCCTGTTCTTCGTGATAGAAGCTGGTCAACCACATCAGTTCCTCAAACTCGGATTCCTCATCGGGATCGGCATTAGGCTCCAAATCCTCGTCTGGAAATTCCGGCAATTCGCCAACTACAGTGAGTGTGACTGCCGTGCGCCGTAGCTTCAAGTTCTGTTCTTCTAGAACAACTGTAGCGGTATCAAAAATTTTGTCAATTTCGGCTTCGTCTTCTACAGGAATTGCTGCTTCGTCGGCATCGTCTCCGTGCCATGTAAAAATTTCTACGGGAGAGTCGATCGGCAGCAGCAAAGCGTATTCTTGACCTTCTAGGTTCATCGAATATTCTATATTGCAAGTTAGCGATCGCCCAAGTTCATCCGTCAGGGTGACGGACTCTTCATTGGAACTGCCATTCTCTTTGCGGTATGGGGATGAGGACATCGCGTGTATCTTTATTTTCCGTCAATAATTCACGAACATTTGCTTGACAATTGGGAGTTTTCGTGGCGATATTCTGGTCGATCGGGCGATCGCCAGTCCACAAGCTTAAACCGCGAGACTCGCGGCATTTTCCGCCTGCGACGAGTGCAGCGTTTAAATCTCAGTCGAGTTCGCAAGCGACACTGAGGACAAATCACAATTGTGTGCTGCTTTCATACCGAAGGTACAGCCGAATTTTATCCAGTGCGTCAACGGTTACAGGTGTGGGCAGCAAACTTGCACAACTAGGATATCATGCCTCTGTTACTACCGAAAAACTGAGTTGAAAGCCCCGTCATCAGCTTGAGGGCTTTAGCGTATAATTATTTCGATAGACAGGGCATTGTCTATTGGGCTAGGAAACGCAAGACGGGCGAAGCCTGCCGTTTCTGTTTGAATCGCACAATCTGGGCGCGTAAACCTGCCCAGATTATGTCAAAACCTATCAGGATTGGGAATGGCGCCGATCTTTTGCCTGCGCTCGTCTAGCCACTGCTGCAAAATCAAGGCCGCTGCTTTGCGATCGATTAAACCCTTATGGCGCGACGGAGACATCCCTTGTGCTTGGATCAGTTCCTCGGCGCCCACAGAAGTCAGACGCTCGTCGGCGTATTCTAGGGGGAGTTCTAAGGCGGCGGCGATGCGAGTGGCATATTTCTGGACTTTTAGGGCTTGAGCGCCCAGTTCTCCGTTGAGGGAGTAGGGGAGGCCAGCCACCAAAATTTGCACTCTTCGCTCTTCCACGAGCTCTCTGAGACAAGCTACATCTCGATCGAAGGACGATCGCACCAGAGTAGTAATCCCCGTAGCAATTAAACCTGTGCCGTCACACCCGGCGATGCCGACTCGTTTGTTGCCGATATCTAATCCCAGTGCGGAAATCCATAATTTTTCGTTGGACATCAATCAATTTTAGATTTGAGATTTACTGCTTTGCAAGCGGGAATAATTATGATTTAACGAACCGCAAAGACGCAAAGGGCGCGAAGGAAGAAGGGAAGAAGTTGAGTTTCTGCGGTTTGATCGTTCGGACTTTAGTCCGCATCAAAGAGAGGACTAAAGTCCGAACGATCAAACCTTTTATTGAGCGGGCATTGTATCAGGAATTAAGTTTTATTCTTGGGCGTCGCCCTCTTGAGGTAACTCCGGCAAATTCACAGGCAAAATGCTGCTAGCATCTGTTGCTCCAGATTCGGAATTTTGGCTGTTTAAAGGGTTGACTTGATTAGCTTGATTTTTTCCCGAGTCCAACAAAAAGGGCTTAATTTCAGACGACGGCGGCGCTGCTGCGGCTTCTCCAGCCATGGGGCCGAGCCAGGACATCCGACCCGGTACGGGTTTGCGAGTTGGCTGGAAGCTTTGCAGCATTTCTGATAGCTGGAGTCCTTCGAGGGAGACTAGCTTGGACTCGCGCAATTTGTGCCACACCGATCGCGACATCAGCAAACTATGTTCCAGACGGACGGCTCCAAATTGCTCTAAATAAGCTTCCCGTTCCGGTTGATAGTCGGCGGAAGCCAGTTGCAGGCTTTGAACTGGGAAATCTTGAACCAGGCGGGCCATTTGGGACAGCAGTTCTGGGTACAGCCACGTGTAGGCTGGGTGTACTGTCAGTTGGGCGACGTGCGGCTGTTGGCCGTTGCGGGATAGCTGCACCTGAAAATAGCCGATCGCGGCTTTGCGCTGCGGTTCAAATACGTAACCGCTGACTACCTCTGTTTTGCCCAGCCACTGTCTGACACCTTCAAACAAAGCGCCCAAAAAACTGGTTTTGAAGTCTTGAATGTGCCGATCGAATACTTGACGTACTAACGGCGGCATAGACGCGGTATCGAGTTGATATAAAAATTGAGCGTCGGCGTTGCTTACGGGCAGCAGGTTGGGCAAATCTGGCGTCGCGGAGGCCATTTCTTGGAGGCGTTCCGGGGCGATCGACCAATAAGTCATCTGGGCCAACGGCTGAAACCCGTTCTGCCGGTACAAAGCTAAGGAAGTTTTATCGCCGACATTCACCTCTAGCAGCCACGTCCGCGCCTCCCAGACTGCCTCGAAGCAGTACCGCATCAGCATCGAACCAATGCCTTTGCTGCGGGCTTCTGGGTCTACTCCGACGCGATCGATCCGCCAAGTGCTGCGGGTGCGGTTGAAAGGAGAAATCTGAATTATGCCCTTAACAGTCCCCTCTTCTTCAGCAACGTGGGCCCGGAACAGCGACTGACAAGGGTTGGGAAACCAGCTAAAAATCTTTAGCAGTCCGTACCAGCGGCGAATCTGCTGCAACTTTCTACCCAGTACCAAGTCGCAGCTTGCGCCCTTGCGGTTTTCTGGTTCGTCGGCTGTTTCGGCGCACAGTTGTTCCATCGCCTCGATGTCGCGGTACTGAAACGGGCGAATTACAACCTGGTTTTGGTTTTGAGAGGGAAATGAAGTCATATAGAAATTCTCAAGTGAGGTATAAATTGGTTATTGGTTATTGGTTATTGGTTATTGGTTATTGGTTATTCGTTATTGGTTGTTGGTTGTTGGTTATTCGTTATTGGTTGTTGGTTATTGGTTGTTGGTTATTGGTTATTGGTTATTGGTTGTTGGTTATTGGTTGTTGGTTATTGGTTATTGGTTATTGGTTATTGGTTGTTGGTTATTGGTTATTGGTTATTGGTTGTTGGTTGTTGGTTTGCGAGTCTCTAATCAAAGCTGATAACCATAACAACACGAAAGTGGTGAATAGAAATTGAAAAATCAAACATTCTTAAGAAAGGGGAAGAGTCAGGGAAGTTTTGGGTTTTAAACTTAGAACTTTTAATTCTTCACCCTTTCTCGATCGATCTAAAATTAAAAAATTCAAATCATTTGTTTGATTTTTTAATTTTCAGTTTTCAACTCAAGATGTCTGTGGCAGAGGTCGGATTAAAACCACTGGTGTTCGTTCGTCAGCATTCCCGGCGGGGTTGCTGCGCAAGGCTTGCTCTAAAAATGCGATCGATAAATCGGAGGTCGCTGCTAATATCTTAACTGCTTTTAAGTCATTAGCGTCTACGATCGCCGCCGCAAGTCCGGTTTCTCGTTGAATTTCTTCTACAACTTGCTGGGGATTGTCCGGGCCAAGCACGATAAATTGGTCGAAGGGAGGCAAAGTCCCGGTAACGTCATCGATCAGTCTGGCTTGTTCCCCTGCTAACTGGTAAAAGACTCCCGGTTTACCGAATATTTTAGCTACAGCGCCGATCGCAAATGCGGCTACTACACGAGTGGGCCCGACTACATCCACTAAAGTTTGCATTCCGCAAGCCGTGGCCAAACTCGACATCGGCAAGAAAAACAAGCAGACTCGCTTTGCTACCCATCCGGGTTTGACTTCGCTGGGATGGCGGTAGCGTCCCTGCATTAAGGCTAGGGGAGTTTCGGCGAGGGCGACGATATCGCCGGCTTTGGCGCGCGGTAACACGTAACGCTTGACAATTTCCACGGGATTGTCGAGTTCGGCGAGGATGTGGGTGCGAATTGGCAAGACTTCTGCAACGCCGACATTGCGGGCTGTGGGTACGGTGTCCGAGTTGGGAAATTGCAGCGGGACTACTACGTTGCGGACTTTGGGGATGCGCCCGCCCGGGCCGTAGGTGATGAAATGTATTTGCACCCAAGCTGACTGCAATTTGTTTAAATCTTGCCCTTGAATGTCTACCGAAACTTTAATTTTCGTGGTTTTTTTGGCTTTAACAATATAGCCGAACCAGTAATCGTCTGCTCTGGCTTTTGCGTCTTCGTGGCAAGGAATGACTTTTGTCTGGGAAGTCACGCCGTCTAAACTTCCATCTGATAGTAGTTTCACCTGTGCCCGGACATCTGGCAACATAATCTCAAACCGCTGTGTCAGATTGCGGAATTCCATTTCGCCAACCAACAGATAGCGGTTGGGCTCGTTTATGGCTAAGTGCCATTCTCCGGCTGTAAGTTCTAGTTTATTTGCACTCCCAGTCCGGCGATAGTTCAACTCTAGGCCCAACCCGCCCAATGCTAGCAGCGAACCGGCTGCTGCGATTCCTGTTGCTAAAGTCTCAATCACTCAAATCACCGCCAATAATATTTTGTGTTTACTGTAGTCGATCTCGGGTACTTCGAGATCCGATCCGGTACTAATTGGATTTGCAGAGGTTGTTGGGGGCGATTCCTGCGTCTGTGGCGGGCTGTGGGGTGGAATGGGCGATCGGGCTTTAGGATGCAGCGAAGGGCGCTCGCCAATCTAACTATCTCATCTAATTCGTTTAAAATCTAGATAAAAAGCAGCGATGATCCCTATGACACTAGCCATCAGTCCAACAAAGCAGTATATCGAACAACGCAACGGAGGGTATTGGATTCAAGGAACTCGCATTTCCTTCGATTCAGTCGTTTATTCCTTCTTGAATGGAGAAGCACCCGAAAGCATTGCCCAAAATTTTCCACTTCTTTCGCTAGAACAGGTTTATGGTGCGATCGCCTTTTATCTTGCCAACCGAGAAATCGTTGATGCGTACTTAGAAGAAGGTGAAGCAGAATTTAAGGAATTGCAACAGTCTTTGAGACAAAAAAGTCCACTTCTGTACCAACAATTGATAACTGCTCAAAATCGGAAAAAAGGCGCATTATGATGAAAGTTCGATTTCAGGCAGATGCCGATCTAACAATTCAAAGCTAGAAAATGTGCTGGTTTTTGACGGGCAACACGACAATTATTTATTGATGGTAATGGGTTGGCAGGGGGAAGAACGGATTAAGGTCAATACTATTCACGTGCGATTGCGGGATGGCAAAATTTGGATTGAGGAGGATTGGACAGAAGATGGGGTGGTGACAGATTTTTTGCAGGCTGGGGTTTCGCGGGAAGAGATTGTTTTGGCGTTTCATCCACCGCATTTACGGCAATATACAGAGTTTGCGATCGCTTAATTGTGCGATCGCCAATCTAACCATCTCACCTAATTAATTACCTCGCGCTCATTATCATCCTCAAGAGCTAATTCGGAAATCATCTGCTTCAAAGAAATATTTCGACTGCGATCGGATTTCGGTTTTGGGGGCTGCGCCGCCATCTTTGCCTCAACTTCTTCTAGCAATAAAACTGGTAATTCAAAAGCTTCTTTAAACCATTGAACCAGTTTTATCAATTCTTCCAGTGAGCTACCAATTGCTACAGTAGCAGCTTTGCCACAATCAATAATTGTGCCATCTTGCTCGTAAAAAACCTCACGAATTGAGTAGTGCCCTTGGCTGTCACAAAATACGCGATAAGTCCAAATCATAAATTTTCAACCTTCTTTTCATCGAAAAAATACACTATTATTTGGCTTTTCACCGATTCTTTCAATGCTGACAATCTCCACGAGTTCATCAACGTTGTAGAATACCCGGAACACACCAGTCCGCAATTCCCATTCTGCAATATCCGGTGGAGAACGTCGGAAACGATTTTTTGTTTATACCGTTGGTTCATAGGTTAATTGGGTTTGAATCGCATCGAGCAGAATTTTCTGCTCGAATTTCCTAAAATATTGTAAATCCTTAGCAGCATCAGGCGTAAATTCAATTTCGTACATTCGTGACTTAAGCAATAGACATAGCTAGCATAAACTCCTTCATCTTAACCTGCGAGGGATTGAGTTGAGCGACAGTCGATTTCCCTGATTATAGCCCGCGCAGGCATCGCCCGTCTGTGGCCGCGAGGTACGGGATTGGATGTGCGATTCACGAAGAGGGATAGCTTCCCCGCCGCGCGTGCTTGGGATACACTTAAGGTCGATCGCACTTGAGCTAAAATGTAGAATATCAAATTACCTCGCCTCGCGATGCCAGTTCAAGATATCTACCACGATGCAGTCAAGCAAGCTCTGATTGTCGCTCATCTTCAACTCATGAAACCTTTCAACAGTTGACAGTTGACAATTGACAATTGACAGTTGGATAGCGACCTCTACCTATAACGAAGAGGATTGGAGTAATGAATAGTCAGATTTTAATTTCTCCCTCAAAGGGAGAGGCTTTCAAGCAATTCTTTCTCGTAATAAATTGCGCTATCGTATTTGTAGAAATCGCCAGTTTAGCCATATTAGTTCCACAACTCACTAAGAGTGTCAGCGCTCAATCCATCACAGACAAAAGCTGCGTTGCCGATATTGTAGGTGAAGATATTGGCTCGCAAGTTAATATAAGATCGGGTGCAGGAAGCATTTTTAGCGTTGTAGGCACTGTATCGGTAGGAAATCTAGTCATTGTCGCCAATGACGACCAAAATAAAAGTGCTGTCATATCTCCACTCAGTCGCAAAGATAGCGAAGGAAATGTCTGGTATTTGACGACAAGATTGAGAGCAAGTGAGTACAAAGGTTGGATCAAAGCAGACTTTTTGAAACTCAGATGTCCCAATCCCTAGGTGTGGCGCTCAAAAAGAGGAGGCACTCTGCACGCACTCTCTCTTTTATTTTACTTTAAATATGCGATCGCCCAAACAACTCTCGATCGCATTTATCTGAGTCTATGTACTTAAGTATTTGCAGCCCACAATTAAGTATCAATTCGGCAAAAACTCTACGAGAATCTCCTGATATTTCTTTAGCAGGACAGCGCGAACCAGACTAAGAGGACGCACTTACCTCATTAACCTCGTTTCTTTGACGAACTTAGAGAAACTTATAGAAGTGCGGCTGTGCGGTGCGGGCGAGTTATTAAATTGACATGGCAAAATATTGGCTTAAACCATTTTTGGGTTAATATCGATACATAAACACAAATTAGATTATTCCTAAAAAATGGCGATCGCCCGATCGATGTCTGTTTTAAACAAAATAACTTGACAAAGTGTAGTCGAGCAAAAATATTATCTGCCTCACTGCAATAACGAGTTGCCCTATGTCATCACCCCAGCCTTCAATCCTCAAAAAACTGATTGGTCATGCGCCACTGCGAACGGTGTTGATTGTCCCCTTCGTGCTACAAATCATGGGGGCGGTCGGCATTGTTGGTTACTTATCTTTTCGCAACGGACAGAAAGCAGTCAACGATTTGGCATCTCAACTGCGGACAGAAGTCAGCAG